>CAYXKO010000359.1:0-3225 GCA_964465435.1 uncultured Saprospiraceae bacterium
CATGCAGCAGGTTATTGCTGATGGAAAGTCCTTTTTGGAAACAATGCATCAGGAATTAGAGCTCATGAGTTTTGAAAAGGGAAAGAAATCTAAGAATCAGAAATAGAATTCATTAGTATTTTTTCCTTATTATTTAGTTACAAATCAGTCAAATGTCTGTATACCGCTTTGAGAGGGAACAGTTCGTTCCAGCCTCTCTTGATAAAGTATGGGATTTTATGTCCTCTCCTGCCAATTTAAAAAAGATAACGCCCGAATATATGGGCTTTGACATAATCTCAGGCGGTTTGCCCGAGAAGATGTTTGCTGGCATGATCATTAGTTACAGGGTCAGTCCCGTTCTTGGAATTAAAACCACATGGGTCACTGAGATAACGCATGTAGAGACCAATTCTTATTTTGTAGATGAACAAAGGGTTGGTCCTTATGCTCTATGGCATCATTTGCATCAGTTTATAGAAGAAAGCAATGGCGTCCTGATGAAAGATGTGGTACACTACGCCCCACCCTTTTCATTTCTTGGAGATATCGCACAAAGGCTGTTTATTGGAAAAAAATTGGACGAGATTTTTGAATTCAGAAAGAAAAAGTTGGAAGAGATTTTTCCTCATTGATATTTCTTATGTTATTTTCTGAAGTTAAAAATCTCATCAATATTTTTAATCATGGTATTGGTTATTTCATCTGTTGGCAAATCATTGGCTTCTAATCCAAAGGGGTCTTCAATTTCTTCAGCCAGTATCTCAATGCTGGTAAATATATAAAAAATAAGGGAGACAATAGGCACTGCCCAGTAACCAAATTCCCTCACAAAGCCTATTGGCATGGTGAATATATACAGGAATATGATTTTTTTCAGATAAAGGCTGTATGAGTATGGCATGGGTGTTCGCTTAATTCGCTCACAACCGCCCAGATTTGCAAACAACACAGAAAGATCTTGTTCCAGCATATTAATTTGCAAATCTGACAGCAGGCCATTGTTTCTCAATTCAAACAACTCATGATACAGTTTTTGAATAATCAGGTTAGGAATATGAAGGGAGGTTTCATAGGAATTGCGGTCCTCATGGTTTAGGAATTGTAGGGAATTCAGTTCTACCCCTGATCTCAAATGTTCTTTTGCGGCAATGAAAAAATTCTTGAGCAATATTTTCATTCTTTGCTTCACTTCCGGGTCATGGACCAATCCATTAATCTTGGTTGAAAAATTGCGCGTTGAGGTGAGCATACTACCCCAGAGTTTTCTTCCTTCCCACCACCTGTCATATGCGGTATTGGTACGAAGTATCAATAACAGCGACAAGACAAAACCGACCAGGGAATGAATGGAAGTCGTATTTCTGAACGTGGCATGGAAAACTTCATTTTCCAACCAGGCGACAAGTGCTGTAAATAGACCAATGCCTACCATTCCCTTCCAGGTCATTCGGAAGGTATCACTTTTATGAAAACTAAAAATGAGTCTCCACCAATCCTTTGGATTATAAACCACCATAATAAAAACAAATAATGGACAAATTTAAACCAACTGTATTACATTAGAAGCACTTGCCTTAATTTGCATCCGGAAATATACTATAGCCATATGTCAGTTGGAAACTTTTTGCCTGCCCTCTGTTTTACAATCATCTCCTTCGTATTTCATTTTGGCCCATTAAAAGCACAGGAGAAGTCTAAAAAATGGGATGTTAACAATCCTTCCTTGCCCACCAAATCATTCACGCTCAAGACCGATGAAGGCACGTGGATGAACCTCGACATCAGTCCGGATGGAAAAAACATTGCATTTGACTTATTGGGCGATATTTTTACCATGCCCATTGAAGGGGGAAAAGCCAAAGTCCTGAGATCCGGACTTGCATATGAAGTTCAACCCCGTTATAGTCCGGATGGCAAAAGTATATTGTTTACCAGCGATGCAGGAGGAGGAGACAATATCTGGAAAATGGACCCTGATGGAAACCAGGCTATCCAATTGACCAACGAGTCCTTTAGATTGCTGAACAACGCATATTGGTTTCCGTCAGGTGAGTACTTTGTAGCCAGAAAACATTTTACCAGTACCAGATCACTGGGAGCCGGAGAGATTTGGATGTACCATAGGTCCGGAGGCGGAGGAATTCAATTGACAGAACGTAAAAATGACCAACAGGATGTCAATGAACCCAGTGTCTCTACTGATGGCCGCTATGTATACTTTAGTGAAGACATGTATCCGGGAGGATACTTTCAATACAATAAGGATCCCAACAATCAGATATTTATCATCCGAAGGTATGATACAAAGGAGGGGAAAACAGAAAATCTGATCGGAGGTGCCGGATCAGCATTCAGACCCATCCCTTCCCGGGATGGTAAAAAACTGGCTTATATAAGAAGAGACAGGATCCAGACACAGCTCATAGTACACGATCTGGAATCTGGTACAGAACAATTGATTGCCCAGGATTTGTCTAAAGACCAACTGGAAGCCTGGACCATCTTTGGGATTTACACCGGATTTTCCTGGACGCCTGACAATAAGTTTATTGTGATTTGGTCCAAAGGTAAGATCAGAAAAATTAACGTTGAAACCGGTCAATCATTCATCATACCTTTTGAAGTTGAAGTCGAGCATAAAATGGTGGAGCCTCTTCAATCCAAACAAGTCTGCTTTGAAGACACCGTTCAAATACATGCCATACGAAATTGCAGAACCAGCCCGGATCAGAAATTACTTATTTTCAATGCGGCAGGATTCCTCTACAAAATGTCATTGCCTGCTGGAAAGCCAGTTAGATTAACGGATGCCATTGATTTTGAGTTCGAGCCCTCTTTTTCAACCGATGGAAAGGAATTGGTCTATGTAAGCTGGGATGACGATGAAATGGGAAAAATCATAAAAATGAACCTCTTGACCGGCAAGAGAAATACTCTGTTGAACCAAAAAGGAATATATCGCACTCCGTCTTTTTCGCCGGACGGCAAATGGATAGTTTTTGTAAAGGAAACGGGAAATGACCACCAAGGATTCTCTCATTGCAAAAATCCCGGTATTTACCTTATGTCAAGCCTTGGTGGAACACCTCAGTTAGTAAGCACCACAGGCCAGTATCCACTTTTTTCTTCTGATTCAAAAAGAATATTCTATCAAACAGGGGGATACCTGTTTGGATCCCTCAGCAAATCATTAAAATCTGTAAATACCGATGGCAGGGATGAAAAGACTCATTTCACTAGCAC
>CAYXKO010000360.1:0-3220 GCA_964465435.1 uncultured Saprospiraceae bacterium
CAAATGTTTTTTTTTTTTACTCAGATCTTACCGGGACCCGGAGTATTCCATTGGACTTCTACCTGATTGCCGTTTTCGCGTACGATGGATCCATTGACAACCCGCCATTCGTATTCGCAGGCCCCTAAAATTTCATTGATTTGATAAGGGACAGTTTCCCCAGCGCAGACCAGGGTCCTTCCATTGATTTTGTCATTGGTATTGGGCACAGGTGCTTTTGCACTTCCCGAGGTGACTGAAATCGAGACATTGCAGGAGTTGGGACCATTGCCATCCCAGACCAGGTAATAGACGCAGCCGGGTTTAAGCGGCGAGGTCGTGGTGAAGGGCCAGGTCTGGTTTTCGAACATGTTGGTATTGCAGTTGGATATCAGGTTAAAGCTGCTGCAATCCATGGAAGCGTAGATGCCCATTTCCACCCCGTTGGGTTGCGTGCAACCCGAGACGGATACATTGATGGACAGGTTTGGCGATCCGGCAACAAAGGCCAGCCATTGCATGCTGTGCACGATCATCGTACAAAAACCCGCAGGAGATTGACCGGGAGTGGTATTATCGGTCCGTGCAGTGACACCATTCAGGTCGCAAACCACACAGGCCCCGGCACAATCATTGGAAAGGGGGACCGGATTCGGCCCGCAGGGACTGTGGTTTTGGCAAAATGATGCATACGGGCTTGCCAGAAGAAGCACCAGCAATAGCGACCATTTGCACAAATCCATTTTCAAAGATAAGTATAAAATGGTCAGGTCGTTGACCCGCCCTTTTGGTTTTTTTAAGAATTATTATTTCGCGGATTGGTGTATTGGATGAATCCCAAAGAGAATTCAAAGGAGTCATGATAACCCAACATGCAGGTTTCAATGATTCGAAAAAAAGCCATTTTTCAATTAAAAATCAGGGCTTTAATCCAGCCAGCCGGCATACATCTGGTAATTGTCCGCCGTTCTTCGTATAAAGAAATCGAAATTTTCAGGATCAATCGGTTTCAGTTTTTTCGCAGGCACTCCGGCATAAACGTAGCCGCTCTCAAGCACCATCCCTTCAGGGATCAAGGCACCCGCACCCACAATGACCCGGGAGGGTATGTAGGCATTGTCCATGACGATCGCACCCATTCCGATCAAAACATCTGCCTCGATGACACAGCCGTGTACGATGGCATTGTGACCGACACTGACCCGGTCGCCGATCAAAGTGACACTTTTGTGGAAAGTGCAATGCAAAACAGCCCCATCCTGGATGTTGACCTGGGAACCGATCCTGACCGAATTCACGTCACCCCTCACAACGGCATTGAACCAGATGCTGCTTTTGGGACCAACCACCACATCCCCCAGCAGCGTTGCGTTTTCTGCGATCCAGCAGTCTGGTGCGAGAATGGGCGTGTATCCCCTTACAGATTTGATGAGTGGCATATTTACATCTGGGTTACGGGTTCAACCAGATAATTTTCTTTTTTGAGCAGCCGGATCACGCCGGATTCTCCTGCCAGATGGCCGGCTCCTACTGCGAAAAAGCAACTTCCCTGGTTCATCATCTCCCTCATCACGGGAATCCAGTTCTGATTGCGGTTGTTGAGCAATACGCTCATATAGGGCCGCAGACCGTCTGAATCATCCTGGATGGCATCCTGCAGGAGATTGAGATTTTGCGATTTGTATAATTGCACGAGCTTTTTCAGGGAACCCTCTGAGTCATCCGCGCTTTTCATGGCCTGGATCAGCATCCTGGCCTGCACGGCATAGGGGATGGAATCAAAAACAGAAATTTGAAAGGCCACCGTTTCAAGCCCTTTGACCTTCTTTTTGTATTTTTTAGCCAGGGAGGCAAATTCAAGTTCGTAAGACTTTACGGAGCCGTCCTGCAGCTGGGTGGGATTCATTTCGGGCGAGGCCATGGCACTCAGAAACATGGGTTTCATCCGCTCAAAAAACATCATGGGAAGGCCCAGCTTATCCAGGGACTCGCTGACAAACATATAATCCTCGGGGCTGAGCAGGTCTGCCAGAGTCGTATCGCCCTCCATGAAAATTTTTTCCATGACGGGCAACATGTTGTCCAGATCGCCGGCCTCGCTCAGGTCCAGTTCCATGACGACCGTATTGCTGTTGCGGAGACACTCCTCAGTGCCCTTGGGAAGAAAGAAATCATCCGCTGGGATCATATGGATCGTACCAAACAAATACGAAGGTTCTTTCAGCTGGTTGCCGCTGATTTTCCACAATAGGGAATGTTGGAGGCTGTCCTGTGCTGAAAGGGTCAGGTAGCTCAGGGACAACATCAGCCAACCGGCTGCTTTGATCAATGAATTCATGGATTGGCAGATATTTAAACGAAAACGCCGGAATGGACAAATAGATTTAATCGAAACGAGATTTTTTTATTGCCCCCTCTGCAACATGACCTCATAGAATAGAATCCCTGCTGCTACGGATACATTGAGAGAATTGATTTTTCCGGCCTGAGGAATGCTGACCGAGAGGTCGGCTTCTCTTTTAAGTTCTTCCGAAATTCCTTCTCCTTCAGAGCCCATGATGATCACCAGCGGCTTTTTCAGATCGGCATCTCTCGGCCGGAGCGTTGCCCTTTCATCGGCTGCCAGCACGGTGAATCCCATTTTCTTGAGATTCCTCAGGGTGTGGAAAAGACTGGTCTCCTTGCACACCGGTATTCGGAGCAGCGCACCTGCAGATACTTTAATGGCTTCGTGGTTCACCGGGGCGCTGTTCCTTTTTCCGATGATCAGTCCATGGATGCCCAATACTTCTGCAGACCGGGCGATGGCCCCAAAATTGTGCACATCCGTCACTCCGTCCAGCATGGCCAGTACGGGCAAAGTCCCCGATTCAAAGGCAAGGGAAGCAAGGTCAGAGGGGTTTTCAAAACGGATCGGGCTCATCAGGGCCAGAACCCCCTGATGGTTGGCCTTGCAGAGCTTGTCCAGCTTGCTGCGGGGCACGGTCAATACCGATATCTTGTGTTTTCTGACTATTTTGATCAGATGCCTCAATACGTCCGTTTCCAGATAGTCTCCCAGGTAAACTTTTTGGATTTCCTGGCCCGATTCAAGCCCTTCGAGAAGGCCGTTCTTACCTGTGATCCATTCTGAATTTTGTTTGTTCATGGATTTGTAAAATGATCGTAAATTTACATTTCTTATTCAAATCACAAATAATGAAAAATTTAATCTCTTACCTATTAACATTCAGCATCTTAT
>CAYXKO010000361.1:0-3215 GCA_964465435.1 uncultured Saprospiraceae bacterium
AATCGGTTTCCATCGGGCCCTTGGTCTATCCGGTGCCCAATCCCGCTTTTCCATTTCTGGGCGTGCACTGGACCCGCCACCTCGATGGCAACATCAGCCTGGGGCCCAATGCCGTACCGTCCATGCGACTTAGTTCTTCCGGATCCCGCAGGGAGATTCTCGAGTATTTGACAAGACCTGCGTTCTGGAAGATGGCCTGGCGTCACCGCCATCTTGGAATGACCGAATTGCTTAAATCCGGAAGCCCGGATCATTTTGCCGCAGAGGGTTCAAGATTTGGGTGGAAGGTGCGGGCCTGCGATCTAAAAAAGGGAAAAACCGGAGTGCGTGCCCTCCTGGTCGATCATCAAGGAAATTTGGTGGATGATTTTGTGGTGTTACAGGACGGTCAAATCACCCATTTGCTCAACGCATTCTCCCTTGCTGCCACAGCTTCTCTGAGCATTGCCAGGACACTGGCCGACAGCATGCAAGTCCATTAAGGCGTAACCTGCATTTGCAAACTCAGGTTATCATTGATAAGATCGCAGACCTTCAGCAAAATGCAATTCACAGAAGATTGCCGCGATCTTATTCCTTAAGATCAAATTTTATTCCTCCTTGATCAGTTTGACCGGTTTCAATTCCCCGCGCCCGGTTGACAAGGTCAACCAGTAAGTTCCATTGGGTATGGACCTTAAATCCAGTTTGCGGAATACCCCGATGTCGGATGAATTCTTAAGCAGCATCAAATGACCCGTTACAGAGGTCACTTTTAATTGGAACGGAGGCTCCAATCCCTCCAGCCCTTCGAGATGGTACAATCCGGATCCCGGGTTGGGAAAAAGCTTCAGTTGATCATTTTTGGTCTGCCATCCGGCAGATGAAGGAATGGCCAGAACAGGATCTGATTTTGGGCTCTCGCAATTTTTGGAATCAGCGACGACGAGTTCATAAACCCCTTTTTTATCCAGCAGGTAGAAGGGCTCTTTGCCTTCTGCAATGAGTTGACCATCCCTATACCATCGATACAAATCATAACCCGGAACTGCCAGCAGGCTGTTCCCTGAAAGTGTGATCAAAGGTTTGCCAGGATTGGCGTGCACGATCAGGTCGATCTCGGATGAGCCTTCTGAAAGGCAGCCCAGACTGTCCTCAAACCTCAGGGTATAACGACCCGGTATTCGCACATAGACCTTGTTTCCAGAAAGACCGGAAATCAAAGTGCTGTCGCGATACCAATGGAATTTGACTGCCGAAGAATCCGGACAAGCCTCCAGGAGCAATGAATCGGACTCGCAAATTTCACTGCGCAGAATCGGCACGATGCATGCGGTTTTTACAGGCGGACTGATCAGATTGATACTTTGAACCACGCGACACGTACCGGAAGTTACCGTAACTGTATAGGAACCGGCCCTGAGGCCTTCTATCCTTGAAGTAGTATCTCCCGTACTCCAGGAAAAAGAAGAACCCGGTGTATTGCTGATCAACTCAATGACACCGTCATCTTTGCCGCTGCAGCTTGGGTCCCAGACAGCTTGCTGAACCCTGAGCTGACAGGTATCTGAAATGCGGTACACCGCTCCTTCAGCAATTGCGATCAGGTAAAGCGCCCCTGAAAGGTCCTCACCAAAAGAGGCTACCTGGTTGCGACCGGTTCGCATCAGATTCCGGTTTGTAACCCTGCCCAAACTATCCCTTGTCATACCCCAGATGAATCCACTGCAATAATCTCCGTAGATATAGGTACCATACAGGTAAGAGCCCGGATTTTCGCGGTAAACGTAACCCCCTGTTACGGAACAACCCAGCTGGGAATCATCGCTCCGGTAATCGTAAACCGGAAAATCGTAATTGGACCTGGGGGCACAACCTGAGGTATTATAATCTGCTTTTCCTTCGTAACAACGCCAACCATAGTTTTCTCCTCCCTTTGAATCCGCATTCTGAAAGTTGACCTCTTCCCATTCACCCTGACCAACATCTCCGATCCACATGTCACCTGTCAGACGATCAAAAGAAAATCGCCAGGGGTTGCGCAAACCAGAAGCCCAAATTTCAGGGAGGAATGTTGTTGAAGATCTGTAGGGATTGCTTACCGGGATCCGGTAAGAGGAACTGGTATCCACATCGATCCGAAGCATCTTGCCCAGCAAGCTTTTTGGATTCTGGCTTAGGTTTTGCGGATCGCCTCCGCTTCCTCCATCCCCCATGCCAATGTACAGATAACCGTCTTTTCCAAAGTGCATGCAGCCCCCATTGTGGTTGGTGAAAGGCTGAGGTATGTTCATCAGCACCCGCTCGCTCAGACTGTCTGCTCTTTGAGGATCATCCGACCGGACCCTGTATTCTGCCACGATCGTATTTCCTGTTCCAGGCGCTGAGTAGTTTATATAAAACAGCCCATTTTTCTCGTAGTCCGGGTGGAAGGCAAGGCCTAGCAATCCCTGTTCATTGCCCCGGCTGTTCACTTTACTGACAATATTTAAAAAAGGAACCGGAGATAAGGTCCCATTCCGGATGATGCGTATCCTGCCTTGTTTTTCCAGGATAAACAAACGGTCATCCCCTGCATGGGTCAGGTAAACAGGGATCGACAATCCCCGCGTCACCAGGTTCAGTCTGATCGCATCCTGAGCCTGCAATGAAAATCCAAAAAATAATAATGCAACCCAAAAGAAAACGTGATTCATATGTTATAAAATGATTTACTAAAAAATTGTGTACCTGAGGATTTGAACCAAACCATTGCTATCCTCAAATCGCAAAAGATAAACTCCCGCGGATACCGCAACACCCCATTCGTATTGTTCTCCACCCATCACGGTAGCAAAAGTTTTTTCCATCAAGGTAATGCCGCGCAAGTCCATCAGACTCAACCGGACCTTACCGACATCAACCTGAGTGCTCCAATACAAGGTGGCACCTGAATTGACCGGATTGGGGTATGCGAAATAAGGTCCCTTTGATGTTGGATCAGAAACAGCAACATTCATTTTTACGGTAAAGCTGAACATCCTTACGCAATTGGCCGCATCCCTGACCGTCAGGGTATAATTTCCACCGGACAAATTACTGATCGTGGGTGTATTGGCCCCGTTGGACCAGATGTAGCGATAAGGCAATTTACCTCCCTTGATAACCACCTGAATAGATCCATTTGAAGATCCATTGTCCGGAGTGATGAAAGTATCTGAAACGAACATCACCGGATATTGATTTAAGGTAAGCCT
>CAYXKO010000362.1:0-3214 GCA_964465435.1 uncultured Saprospiraceae bacterium
TTCTGGACGTAGGTCTTGCCTTCTTGAATTGCTAACGAACTGCCTGTTCCAAAGAAAAAGATTCCTGTGCAGACACATCCCAATGGGCGAAAAGGCAAAGAATCAGTCCAAAAAAATAGAAGTTTTTCATGCGAAACGTTTCAATAAGCAAATATCAGGGAATATTCCCCGCAAAGCTGCAGAAGAATTGCCATTTTAAAGGAGTTTAACAAAATTGAAGGAAGCTTGTTAAAAAGACAAGCTGTTAATCCGGGTATTAACAATTGCCCTGAACCGATCCACAAATTCAGACCATCTTGTGCCAATAAAGAGTAAAACACCCTAGTTTAGCGCCTTCTTACCTATGAAAAAATTAACCATAGCTACCCTATTCCTGTTTCTTTTGCTGGCGGCAGGAGCATTGACAAACTGCCAGACCAATGCGACAACCGCTACCGGAAAGGAAATTTACAGGAAGTACTGCGTGACCTGCCACGGCATCAACGGAGACCTGAAGACCAACGGAGCCCGGGATTTGAACTATTCGGTCCTGGGACTGGAAGAGAGGATCCTGGTCATTACGGAGGGCCGGAATGCGATGACCCCCTTTAAAAACACGCTCAGTCCTTCGCAGATCAGGGCAGTTGCCGAGTTTACACTTGGCTTTAAAAACCAGCCCAATGAACCCGGAAACCAATAAAAAGATCCTGGTCACAGGTGCCGGGGGCTTCTTAGGAACCCGGCTGATGGCCCAATTGCTCGAATCAAAACCCAAGGATGTGGTCGGGATGCTGCACTCTTCGTTCCAAAAAACGGCGGAACCCGGTCCGTTATTCCAAGGCGACCTCCTGGATCCAGACAGCTATGAACATTGGTTGAGGGAAGCAGATACCGTCATCCATCTGGCCCAGGCCAGGGGCAGCTTTGACACCAGGAAGTCACAGATTTTCGACAAAAACCTGCAAATGACCACCAATCTGGTGAACAGTTGTCTGGCTTTCGGGGTAAAAAAACTGATCTTTATAAGTTCGGCCTCCACCATGGTCCGGACTTCTGACACCCTGCTGGTGGCTCCGGAAGGAAAAATCAGCCCAAGCCTGCACACATTATTTGCAAAATCCAAATACAAGGAGGAACTTGAAGTAAGAAGAGCCGAGGCTGAGGGCATGGAAGTTGCCATATTGAATCCTGCTCCCCTGGTGGACCATGGAAATGGGAACAACCTGATGCATCCGGAATTAATGGTCTTGCTGCCGTTAATTCAAAACAACCGGCTGACCCACTATCCGGCCCCCGGAATGGTGGAGCTTCTCGTACGTCTTGCCAGCTCAGAATTGTTCGGAGAGCAGTTACTTTTGTGCAAAAAAGCCGGTGAACCGAACAAGGAAGGTTCCCATCCGTCCCGGGAATTACCGGGATCGCCGATCTGGAGAAAAATAAAGGCAATGTTTGGGGGAAGTTTTGAACCCAGCGAAGCAGCGTTTCTGGCTTCCGGATCGTTGAACTATGAATGCGGGTGATTGATTCTGCCACATATCAGGTGTGCAACAGATTCAATTCATTTACAGCAATTGACATATGGTAAAATAAAATTTTTATAACAAATTGATTTTGAAATTATTTTAATTTTCATTTCAATTTTGTTAAACTTTATGGAAGCCGATTTGTGTAATAGGCGTAACTTTATAGCAAAATTTCAAAACAGTTAAATATGAAAAGATTTTTACTATTTTCCATTTTTGTTTCACTGGTAGCCGGCCTCTCCGCCCAGAAGGTCGTGATGAGGGTGAACGCCCCGGCTAACATTGCAGGTGGCAAAATCTTCGTGGCCGCTGCATTTGGCGCTGACCTTTCCACCGGCGTATGGACTGCCGATGCAGTTTGTGCGGTGCCTAATCTCGCCTGTGCCGCTTTGACCAATGCTGCCGAAGTAGCCGGTAAATTTGCACTCATCGACCGGGGAACCTGTAATTTTGACCAAAAGTGTCTGAATGCCCAGAATGCGGGCGCCATTGGCGTTGTGGTCATGAATCATAACGACCTGAATAACCGAGGCGGAACCCCCTTTGGCATGGGACGTGCCACCGAAGCCATTTCTGCCCAGGTCACCATCCCCTGTGTCATGGTGGGCTATGAGGATGGAGTTGCCTTAAAGGCCGCCTGTGCTGCCGGACAGACGATCAACATCACGATGGGCACTTTGCCACGTGCTGAAAACGACCTGGCCATTTATACCAACAGGCTTCCCAACTACAACGAAACCTACATTTTCAACCCTCAGTGGGGCGCCATTCCCAATACGGAGATCCAGGCTGATGGCGACTTCTCCTTCCAGGGTGGAGCCTTCTTCAGAAACGAAGGAACCTCCACCATCGATAACATCAACGTAAGCACTACGATCAAGAAAGGCACCAATACAGTGTTCACCCAGAAGACTTCTGACAATGTATCCCTGGAGGTAGATTCGATTGCAGGATTGTTGAATGACGTACAATTTGATTTCAACAGTCTTCCTTTTGCCGGCAGGACCGGACAATACAACGTCACCTACAATGCCTCCAACGACAAGGCTGACCCTGTTGACTCTGATAACAACTTTGCCACGTACATGAACGTGACGAATAATATTTTGGCCAAATGCCGTGTCAATATGGCCAGCAAGTCGCCTACAGTCACTCAGGGAGCTTATTGGGGTGGAGGTACAGCCTACCGCGAATTGCTTTCTCCTTTCAACCTGAGACATGGAAAAGGCGCTACCATTGACAGCCTTTTTGCTGCCCTGGCTTCCAATGAGCCCCTCGCTGGAATGTACGTGGAAGGAAGAATTTACAAATTCACGGACCTGAATGGCGATGGCGATATCCAGAACGACGAGCTCGAGACGGTTGCCATCGGTTCTTTCACATTCCCCAACTCTGCCACAGGTAACCTGGGCATTGTAAGATTTGGCCTAGATGACCTCGTAGGAGATCCCAACGACCCCTACATGGTGGAAGACGACAACACCTTGTTCTTTGCGAGCCTCATGTACCCCGGTGGAGCCAACAGCTTTTTCCCGGGTTACGACGCTGATTTCTCTCAGAGACAGTATTTTAACTTCAAGGAAGGCCTTATGGAGCTCGACATCACAGATTGGCCTTACATTTCATCCAACGCTCAGGATGCCATCACCGGTGGACCGGACCTCGAAAATGCAGGTTTGTTCTACGTGGATGCAAATGGAGATGGAACAGCC
>CAYXKO010000363.1:0-3208 GCA_964465435.1 uncultured Saprospiraceae bacterium
TTATTGGATAAAAAATTCCCTGATGCCTTCCGCTTCTTACCGGACGGATGGCAACAAGCGCATTTATGCTAAAACCAACTTCACGCACTCGGATATCCCGGTCAAGCTGGTCTACGCGCAGGACAAGGAAGGAAAGCTCAGATTGTCCTGGGATATCAGCATGGACCTCACGGACAGGTCAGATTACTGGAATACCCGAATCGATGCAGTGACAGGTGAGGTGATCGACGAGCACAACTATACCGTTTACTGCAAATTTGAACACAAACACAACGATAACTGTGCCTCAGGAAGTTTCAGGCAATCCTTATCAGAGACTAAAGAGAAGCCTGAGTCCGCGTCCTCAGCCGCACCATCAGGCGCTTCCGCATACAATGTGTTGCCGGTGCCGGTGGAAAGCCCCATCCATGGCAGTCGCCGGCTGGTCACAGACCCGGAATACAAAAACGCTTCTCCTTTTGGCTGGCACGACAACAATGGTCAGCCCGGCCCCGAGTTCACCATCACGAGGGGTAACAACGTGAATGCCTATCTGGACCGCAATGCGGACAACCAACCGGACCCTGAGCGTGCGGATGGTGGGGCTTCACTGGTATTTGATTTTCCTTTCGATCAAAATGCAAATCCGGCATCCTACACCAAGGCAGCCATGACCAACCTTTTCTACATGAACAACATGATGCACGATGTGCTCTATCAGTTCGGGTTTGACGAGGCAGCCGGAAACTTCCAGCAGAATAATTACGGTAAGGGCGGAGCAGGTGGAGATTTTGTCCTGGCAGAAGCACAGGATGGAAGTGGCATCAACAACGCCAATTTTGCCACGCCTTCTGACGGTAGCTCCGGACGTATGCAAATGTACCTTTGGAGTGGTGCGGCCGGAGACGTTGCCGCTGTGGAGCCTGCAAGCATCGCGGGCCCATTGCCCATGAGCCCCGGTTCAGATTGGGGTGGTCGCGGCACTGAGACACCCCTGGTGGGTGAAGTGGTCTGGTCGGATGATGGCACTCCCGGCAAGGCTCGCCTGGGTTGTCGCGACAGCCAGAACAAGGCAAAAGTGGCAGGCAAGATCGTGGTGATCGATCGGGGTGAATGCGAGTTTGGAGCCAAGGCGCTCTATGCCCAGAAAGCCGGCGCCATAGCCGTCATCATCTGTGGATTTGACGAACAAAACGTTTCCATGGGTGCAGGCGCCGTCGGAGCACAGGTGACCATCCCGGCTTATTTCGCCAGAAAATCCATATGCGATAAGATCATAGCCTATATTGAAAATGGTCTCGTGATCAAAATTCAAAAACCGACCGGTACCGGCGCGGGACCCGATTCCCTGGACGGAGATTTTGACAATGGAATCATTGCCCATGAATACGGCCACGGAGTGTCCAACAGATTGACAGGTGGCCCGGCGCTTTCCAATTGCCTGGGCAATGCCGAGCAAATGGGAGAAGGCTGGAGTGATTTCATGTCTTTGGTAATGACGCAAAAGGCAGGTGATACCCGCGATCTGGTCAAGGGCATCGGCAATTATGCGACCAATTCCCCTGCGGATGGCAATGGCATCAGAAGAAGGCCCTATGCCACCAACATGGACGTCAATGAGTTCACGTACAAAAACATCAACACCTCCGTGCACGATCTGGGCGAGGTATGGGCTGCCATGCTCTGGGACCTTTACTGGGCTCTTTCAGACAAATATGGCTACGATCCTACCTTCACCAACAAAACCGCCGGAAACAACATTGCCATACAACTGGTCATGGACGGCATGAAATTGCAGCCCTGCAGGCCCGGTTTCGTCGATGGAAGGAATGCCATTCTGAAGGCTGATTCCATCAACAACAGGGCAGCCAACGCCTGTCTGATCTGGGATGTATTTGCACGCAGAGGAGTGGGATACAATGCATCGCAGGGAGCATCGGATTTCGTTGGCGACGAAACAGAAGATTTTGAAGCATTCCCCACGTGCATTAACAAGACCGTCATCACGAAATCTGCTCCTTATGTGATCAAGGCCGGCGAGGAATTTACGGTTACCATCCGCGTCAGAAATCTGCGCAATGGCTCAGTCAGCAACATCGTGCTCGAGGAGTCCATTCCCGATGGCTGTACTTATGTTCAGGGATCGGCTTCACTGGCTCCGGTTGCAACCGACGCCTCAAAGATCGAATGGTCCATCAGTTCACTGAACTCTCTGGAGGCGCGCACCATCACCTACAAGCTCAGGTCGGCGACCAACAGATTTTCCAATACACTTTTCTACGACGATTTTGAACATCCCGATACTGAGTTGAATTACGAATGGATCGGTACGCCCGGTACGGAGGGCAATGGTGCTTTCCTCTGGGCCGGTGGCCTGGGAGTGGATCAAAGTACCGCCTGGTGGTGGGAAACATCTGCTTCTGAAGCAAGAAAGAACTACCTGTTCAACCTCAACCCCATCAGCGTACCTGATGTGGAATCTGCTCTCTTTTTCTACCACAAGATCAACACCCAACAGGGCATCGATGGCGGATTCATAGACGTTTCCACCGACGGCGGACAGATTTGGGAACGGGTGGACAGCAAGGATTTCTTCATCAATGGCTATTCAGGCTCACTGGACTACAGCACCTTCCCGATTCCTTTCCTGAAGGGATTCAGCGGATACATCAAGGACTTTACACCGGTCGTTTTGGATATCAGCAAATACAAGGGCAAGGACATCCACATTAGATTCAATGCTGGTAATGATGCAGAACTCGAATCTAACCAGAGCGGCGAGAAAGGTTGGATCATAGACAATCTGGAAGTGATCAAACCCTATTTTTATAATTCCGATCTGTGCATGACCACCGGTCTGGGTGAGCGCGAATGCGTCAGTCTGGGTGTCCGTGGTGTGCTGGTCGACTCCAAAAAAGTAGTCAGCTCCAGCGATGACAAAAGCTCAGATTCAGGGATCCGCATTTTCCCGAATCCGGCCAGAGACAAAGCCGTGATCAGTATCCCGCAAAGCGACAACGAGACCCTGGTGCAACTGAGAAGCCTGGAGGGACAACTTTTAAGTACTTCTAAATTTGCTGCCGGCGCTTCACAATGGATACAGCTCGACCTTTCCGCTTATCCCCGGGGCATGGTTCTGGTCGAAGTCCTGCAATCAGGAAAGATCTTCACCCAGAAACTCATGCTGAAATAATTCTGAATTGACTTATTCGTTTCAATAAAGAAAGCC
>CAYXKO010000364.1:0-3193 GCA_964465435.1 uncultured Saprospiraceae bacterium
GAATTATTTCGGAGCAAACCATTTAGAAAATTCCGGAAACCATCTACAGGCAGGTCCACATGGCGGAATTGTTGAGATTCAGGACGAAACAATACTCAATCTGGCAAAAAAAATTCTCGAAGAAAACAGCATTGCATTGTCCAATTAAGTTGAAAGTATTTTTTTTTAAATAAACATTGCCCGTATATTCAATGCGGGCATTTTTATTTTAACAAATAACAAACATCCCTGAGCGCCCCAAGCATACTCTCCCACCCCACTTTAATCACAAATACTTAAATATCAGACATTTAATTTTGTGATTATTCAAATTATGCGATTAAAAAATTTTAAGGAAACAAGAAGTGGCACATGTTGACATTTCATGTCACAATTCAAAAACATTATTCAGGACTCACTGATACACAAAATCTTGCCAGGACAATTATGTTCCGTCTTCTGCAGATTTGAATATTGAGACAAGTCCGGATGAAGATATTTATATCCCCAGGAGGATATTTGATTTAAACCTTATTTATTTAAGGCTGTTTTCGATTTAAACATAAATAAAAATGGCATTCGAATTTACAGACAACAATTTTCAGGAAACGGCACTGACCGAATCCGGTGTTGCGGTGGTTGATTTTTGGGCTGAATGGTGCGGACCTTGCAGACTTGTGGCACCTATTATTGATGAGCTTTCTTCTGAATACCAGGGCAAAGTGACCATAGGAAAACTTAATGTTGACCATAATCCTCAGGTTTCCATGCAGTTTGGCATCAGGTCTATTCCCACATTATTATTTATTAAGGACGGTAAGGTGGTAGACAAACACGTCGGCACTGCCACAAAAGCCACCATAAAGCAAAAAATTGATTCGTTGATCTGATCAACAAACAGAAATTATGCTTCGAAGCCCTTATCTTTGAGTGGATAAGGGCTTCTTTTATTAATAATTATGAGTTTTTTTGACCAATTCCCCGTACAGGCTTTTAATAACCTGGAACTGCTTGCAAGGCAAGTAGTCGAGGGGTTTATCATAGGCAAGCACAAATCCCCATTTCACGGATTCAGCGTTGAATTTGCAGAACACAGGCTGTACAACCCGGGTGAAACCACCAAAGACATAGATTGGAGGGTTTATGCGCGAACAGACAGGCTCTATTCCAAGAAATTTGAGGAAGAGACTAACCTCAGGTGCCAGCTTGTTCTGGACGCATCTTCCTCGATGTATTTCCCGGAAGAAAAGTTGAAATCAGGACTCACGATCAATAAACTAAAGTTCTCCGCCTTAGGAGCAGCCTGCATCATGAATATCCTCAGAACTCAGAGAGATGCTTTTGGCCTGAGTATTTTTGACAACTCCCTGGAAATTCACACCCAGGCTAAATCCAGCACCAAGCACTATCAGCTTTGTCTGAGCTATATGGAAAGATTCATCTCCGACTACAAGCTAAACCGCAAAGGAGCCACGGCTGAAGCCCTGCACCGGATCGCAGATCAGATCCACAAGAGATCGATGGTAATCCTGTTTACAGATATGTTTGATGACATTGACCAGCTTGATCACATCATTCATGGCCTTCAACATCTGAAATACAACAAACACGAAGTGATGGTATTCCATGTGTTGGATAAAAAACTGGAACTTGAATTTGAATTTGAAAATCGCCCATTCCAGTTTATCGATATGGAAACAGGTGAACAGATAAGGATCCAATCTCACCAGATCAGGGACCGGTATGTGCGACAGGTGAAGGAATACCATGCAAAGGTTCGGGATATCTGCATCAGATACAAAATCGATTACCACGAAGCGGATATAAATGAAGGATATACCTATGTTCTGAATTCATTTCTTGGAAAAAGAAATCGAATGCTTTAAAAATTTAAACTCCATGAAGAAATTGATCCTGAGTAAAATCTCCACCGATGCTCCTAAAAATGCAGATAAAAAGGACATAGCTAAAAAGACAACCGACCTGATCCAGGAAATCGGAGAATGGTCTCAAAAACTATATGCTGAGAAAAAGCATAGCATATTGATTGTCCTGCAAGGAATGGACGCCAGTGGCAAGGACGGAGTCACCAAAAATGTCTTTGCCAATTGCCCTCCCCTCGTTATCGACGCCCACCCTTTCAAAAAGCCGACCGAGGAAGAAATGGCCCATGATTTTCTTTGGCGGGTCCATAAATGGACACCCGGAAAAGGACAAATGAAAATATTTATACGGTCCCATTATGAAGATATCTTAATCCAAAGGGTTCATAAATGGATAGATGACAAAAGAGCTGCTTTGAGGATGGCATCTATTAATGCCTTTGAAGAACTACTGCAATACGATTGCAATACCACTGTCCTGAAATTTTACCTCCATATTTCTCACGAAAGGCAGGTAGAAAAGCTTAAGGAGCGTATGACTGCAGAGGACAAACAATGGAAATACAACGCAAGAGATTTTGATGAAAGCAATCTTTGGGATAAATACATGAAATGTTATGAGGATGCTTTTAACCAAAGCTCCATTCCATGGTATATAATCCCGGCTGATCAAAGATGGTACAGAGACTACTGTGTGGCAAAAGTTGTCTGTGAAACCTTGAGAAACCTGGAACCCAAATATCCCTTAATAAACCAGGAAAAGGAATAAAGCGTGAGGGTTGACAAGTGGTTATGGGCAGTCCGGCTTTACAAATCCAGGACTCAAGCCACTGCCGCATGCAGGGAGGGAAGGGTCAAATCAAATGATCTATCCTTAAAACCATCTCATGAGATAAGGGCAGGTCAAATCCTTCACTTAAGAAAAAAAGGCCTCACTTTCAGTTATCAGGTCGTGGAACTGTTAAGCAAACGCGTGGGGGCGGATCTGGCTATAAAAGCCTACAAGGATCTGACTCCTCAAGATGTATTGGATAAATTCAAGGCGGGTCGACAACTGGCATCCAGCTTTTACATTTCCAGGCCCAAAGGACTTGGCAGACCCACAAAGAAAGAGCGAAGAAAGGCAGACGAAATTGAATCAATTTCAGATTCTTGGAACTTCGAAGAAGAATAATGTGTTCTATGTTAGATTTTTGATATAAATTTGCCCATCCTTTGGACAAAGGATGAACAGGTTCCGAGGTAAAGTCCTGAGGGCCAGAATGTTGACTCAAGGGGGTTTAGCTCAGCTGGCTAGAGCGCTTGCATGGCATGCAAGAGGTCGTCGGTTC
>CAYXKO010000365.1:0-3193 GCA_964465435.1 uncultured Saprospiraceae bacterium
ATTTGACGGATCGAAGGTCCAACGCCAGGTCATGCCCCTGGATACGCACCAGGACCACAGGATGGCCATGTCCCTGGCTCCTCTCGCACTGGTCCTGGGAGAACTTGAGATACGTGATCCCGATGTCGTGAGAAAATCCTATCCGCGGTTTTGGGACGAGATGAGCCATTTCTTTCATTTGGTTGTTTGATAAGTTCTATGAATACATTTGGCAGAATTTTCAGGATACATATTTACGGAGAATCACATGGTCCTGCAGTGGGACTGATCCTCGATGGCGTGCCGGCCGGGCTGAGTCTTCAGACGAAGGACTTTGCAGCGGATCTGGAGCGCCGGAAGCCCGGAAAGCAGGGCACTACCTCCAGGGTCGAATCCGACCTGCCTGAGCTGGTATCCGGGATATACCAGGGCAGGACGACCGGAGCGCCTCTGCACATCCAGGTCAAGAATCAGAACATCCGATCCGAAGACTACTCGGCGTTCCTGGATCATGACAGGCCGGGTCACGCCGATTTTACCGCCCGGATCAAATATGGAGGGCAGCATGATCCCAGAGGCGGAGGGCATTTTTCAGGTCGCCTGACCCTGGCCCTCGTCGCAGCCGGAGTGGTCGCCAAAAAGATCCTGCCGGAGTTTCAGTTTGCAGCCGTTCTCACCGAAGCGGGTGGTCTGCAGGATATCACGCGCGCGCTGGAGCTCGCTGAGGCGGAAGGTGACAGCATCGGGGGTTTGGTGGAATGCAGGGTAGAGGGGATTCCGGCCGGTCTCGGAGAACCTTTTTTTGACTCCCTGGAGTCCGTGATTTCCCACTTGGCTATTTCCATCCCGGCGATCAAGGGGATTGAGTTTGGATCCGGTTTTCAGTCAGTGCGCATGAAGGGATCTGAACATAACGACGCCATAATGGATTCCTCCGGACGAACGATGACCAACCATGCCGGCGGGATCAACGGCGGGATCAGCAATGGGAATCCACTCCTCTTCAGACTGGCAGTAAAACCTCCCTCCAGCACGCCCAAAACCCAAACCACCTACAGCAAACAAAGCGGTCAGATGGAATCCCTCAAAATCACGGGCCGTCACGACCTCTGTCTGGCTCTGCGGGTGCCGGTGGTCGCTGAAGCCATAGCCGCCATTGCCATAGCAGACCTTGCCCTGATCCGCAGGACGCAAAGCATTTGAAATCCGTTAACTGAATGACAACTTTATTGCCGAGAAGTGATCCAGGCATTATTCGTGTCCGACCACGAGTTTCAGTATTTTTTGTTCTGATCGCTGGGACACCCTCAGCAGGTACACTCCTTCGGCAAGGTCAGCCAATTTAAGTTCGAAAGTATGCGTATGACCTGATCTTACTTCTTCTGTCCGGTGGATCTGGTTTCTGCCCAATAGATCCATCAGGGCGATCTCGATGGTTTCTTCCCTTTTACAATCATCCAATTGAACCTGCACTGTCTGATCCGCGGGATTGGGATAAAGCCTGACTTTTAGCTGAGTCGCTCTGTTGGACTTCAGTGCATAGGCCGGATTATCATTTGTGAAGGCAAACAGGCTACAATCCTGAGTCGTTTCGTCGCATTTTGACTGAGGGACAGCCAGTTTTTTGAATTGCAACTTTGAATCTCCATTCAGGGAAACATAATTTCCATCCACTTTTCCAACGTTTGAATAGTCGCATTTTTTTAATTCATAGCATTGACCATTCTCTATACAATGTATAGTTGCTGATACATTACCCACCAAAAGTTGCCAACCTGTTCCACAATCCAGCAATGCCTGACAGGGCCAGTCATCCGGCACATCGTGTGTGGCAAACAACTTGGAGTAATAGGGCACATGCCAGGGATGCACCAAACTTAATAGATTTTGGTAATTAATGTAATTTTGTTGGCAGCAATCGCCTTCTACCAAAGTCCGGGTGATGAATCCACTGACGCTTTGTCCGCCGGGCAGATAAATTTGATTAATTAGATCCACTCCCGGAGGGTAGGTAATACCGTGATCGCTCAATTCGTCTTCAAAATTAAAATGGCAATACCTAAAATAGGTACATCTGCCTCCGGATGCAGATCCATTTAGTTTGTCATAGTACCGAGTACCCTGTATAGTGCGCGAATTTCCATTGTTTTCACAATAGATCACTGCCTGACAGTTCTCCGGGTCGGTGATTTCCAATCTGGCGTTCTGAATTACCTTCTTCAGACTGCTATTTTCCTGACCACAATATCCAATGTAGGTGCATTCTCCTTTCTTTTTAGCTTGAAATTCCTGTTTTAATTCCATCAGGTGATAATAAAGACATCCGATCCCGTCCACAAAATAGAGCGGAAATAATCCGGGACCGTCTACTTCTCTGAGAATACTGAGGATATTGCCCGGCTCGATCTGATACAACAGGGGGCTTTGATCTCCCCAATAGATTTCTTGGAGGTAGTGGCCAAAAGCTGGCAGTCCATCCGGCCCCGATGCGAAATTGGCCGGCAGGGAAAATTTGATCTCCATCTTGCCTTTCTCCCTCAGGACGGTATAAGTTCCAAACAAGTCTCCATAGCAGGGGTTTTCTATTATCGGGGTCGGGTAGATGGTTTTAAGTTTAAAATTGTTATTGCAGGGGAATACATTCAGCTCAGTAGAGGCATAGCCGCATGGACAAAAGGCTTCTGCTTTCAGATTGGAATAACTCGTGGGAAGCAGAGGATTGACATCCTGTTTGTCGATCCAGGGCACAGATTTATTTATAAAAACTGCATTGGCCCCACCGGTGGACATGGAGTATTTGTACAGGCAGGGGCCTCCGCTGTTGAGTACCTTAAACTGCACCTTGAATCCATCCTGGTTCATGGGCAGTTTCTTGCTTTCGACCTCGATGCTCACCTGATTTTTCGGACCGTCACAAGCCAATATTTTCCAGCTGAGTGTGCCGGCCTCACAGGTATGTATGCCCCCATCGAACACGTCGATCCTGTAGTCTGCAGGAGACAGATCTTTTAAACTCATGAAGAAATCCTTTTTCGTGAAAGTTTGGATCAACTGATTGTTTCTAAAGAGCCGGACTTGCAGATCAGGTTTCAAACCCTTCATCAGGATGATATCCACCGCTCCCTTGTTATTTCCATCGATGTCGTGTCTCAGATAGGTGATTCTATGCTGATCATAGCCGGGGTTTTCATTTCTGGCAGATTTAGGTAAATAG
>CAYXKO010000366.1:0-3190 GCA_964465435.1 uncultured Saprospiraceae bacterium
CACCAAAGAATTTCTTTGGTTTTTGCAGGGCGTTGGCCTCGACTCCACCTGAAAGCACCTTGCCGGATGAAGGTGCGACCGTATTGTAAGCACGGGCCAGACGGGTGATCGAGTCGAGCAGGACGACTACGTCGTGCCCGCATTCCACCATCCTCTTTGCCTTTTCCAGGACTATGTTGGCCACTTTTACGTGGTTATCGGCGGGTTCGTCAAAGGTGGAGGAAATCACCTCGGCCTTAACGCTCCGCTTCATATCCGTCACTTCTTCGGGCCTTTCATCCACGAGCAGCACGATGAGATAGCACTCCGGATGGTTGGCGGCGATGGCATTGGCAATATCCTTCAGGAGGAAGGTCTTTCCCGTTTTCGGCTGGGCCACGATCAGGCCCCTTTGTCCCTTGCCTATGGGCGTAAACAGGTCTATCATCCTGTTGCCATAGTCTCTGCCCGTAGGAGAGGTGGTCAGTTTGAATTTTTCGTTGGGGAACAGGGGTGTCAGATAATCAAAAGGTACGCGGTCGCGGATCATTTTGGGCTCGAGGCCGTTGATCCTTGAAACGCGAAGGAGTGCGTAATAGCGCTCCCCTTCCTTGGGAGGACGAACCGCCCCCAGGATGGTATCGCCGGTCTTGACTCCAAAGAGCTTGATCTGGCTGGGAGATACGTACACATCATCCGGGGAGGAAAGATAGTTATAATCAGAGCTCCTCAGAAAGCCATATCCTTCCGGCATGAGCTCGAGTACACCCTGTCCTTCGACCACTCCTTCCAGCTCCACGATGAAAGCGGGTGGCTGGGGTGCGAGCTCTTCCTCGGGCGCATTGGAAATTCCGGATTCGACGCCTGTGCCCTCAGGAGATTCCGGATTTTGCGGATCTCTCAGGGGTCTGACATTCTCATCCCGGTTGGGTCTCCTGCGGTTTTGAAAACCGCCCCGGTCGCCGTTGTCCGGGCGATCGGCCCTTTCCTTTCTCTCGGGACGCTCAACCTTGAGCCTTTCGGTGCTTTCTGTTTTCTCCGCATTTTCCTCAACACCCGCTGACTCCTCAGCAGGCTTGGCATCCTGGACCAGTGGTTTTTCAGGCCTTGGCTTGATCGCCTTGATTGGCCTCAGACGCTCAAATTCCTCCACGGGTGCAGCAATGGCGGGTGGCGTCTCGCTGGTCTCTTCCGCCTTGGTTTCAGGTTGTACTTCTTCCTTTGGCTTGGGAGCGGGCCTGGATTTATTGACCCGTACAACAGGTTCCGTTTCCGGTGTCACCCTTCTTCTGCGGTTGCGAATGTTGCGTTCATCTTCTATGATTTCGTATCCCGGGGTCCTGGTCTCAGCCTGACCCTCCGGACCGGCCTGTGCCGCTTCTTCAGTGGCCTTCTTGCTCCCGAGCAATGCCTGCTGGTCCAGTATTTTGTAGACCAGGTCCTGCTTGGTGAGTTTTTTTGCGTTGGTGATTCCGAGCTTTTCAGCGATATCCTTGAGTTCGGTTACAAGCATATCGTTCAGTTGCAAAATGTCATACATTGTCACGATCTGACGATTTTAAATGGAAAGATGGTTAGAAATAAATAAATAGGAATTATATTCGAACAGGACTGCCTGAATCTGAATCAATCATGGATGTGGATTAAAAACGAATGAGAAACAAAATCCTAAGAAATGATCAGACTTGGTAAGTCGTCCTTACGCTGCAAATATACAGCTTTTTGAATTCAGACAGATATTTTTGTAGGAAAATGCCGATTTCACCTTAAAATTGTCCTAAATTAAGAAAAATGTTAGAGCTCAGGATATTGCGCAACGAGAAGGAACGAGTTATAAATGGATTGAAGAAAAGAAACCTGCCGGATGAGGCCATCGCCCTGGTGGATGAAATCATCCGCATAGACGACACCCGAAAAAAATCACAGTCTGAGATGGATTCGATACTCGCTCAGATCAACCAGATCTCCAGGGAGGTGGGTGAGCTGATGAAGTCCGGAAAAAGGGAAGAAGCGGAAGCATTGAAGTCAAGGGTGGTCCAGCTCAAGGAGTCCAACAAGGTGCACGAGGAATCCCTTCAGACAGCCCAGACTGAATTGGAAGAAAAGCTGATCACCCTGCCCAACATACCCCACATCAGCGTCCCGACCGGGAAGACGGCGGAGGACAATGAGGTCTACAAAGCCTGGGAAGGCCCCATGCCGGAATTGCCTGAAAATGCCTTGCCACACTGGGAACTGGCCAAAAAATATCAGATATTCGACATGGAACTGGGCGTGAAGATCTCGGGTTCAGGATTCATACTATACCGCCAGAACGGGGCGAGATTGCAAAGGGCCCTGATCAACTTTTTCCTGGACGAAGCTTCTGCTGCAGGTTACGAGGAGATCCAGGCTCCCCTGCTCGTCAATTCTGATTCCGCCAGGGGCACGGGCCAGTTGCCGGACAAGGAAGGACAGATGTACTACGTCGAGCGCGATGACCTGTACCTGATCCCGACAGCCGAGGTGCCCGTCACCAACATATACCGCGATGTCATCCTCAAGGAAAGCGAACTGCCCGTCAAACTGACCGGATACACGCCCTGTTTCAGAAGGGAGGCGGGTTCCTACGGTGCCCACGTGAAAGGCCTGAACCGGGTGCATCAGTTTGACAAAATCGAGATCGTGCGGATCGAACATCCGGACAGGTCTTATCAGGCGTTGATGGAAATGCTGAGACACGTGGAAGGTCTTCTTCAGAAGCTCGAGCTGCCCTACAGGATCCTGAGACTCTGTGGCGGAGACATGGGTTTTGCCTCAGCGCTTACCTTTGATTTTGAGGTCTGGTCCGCAGCCCAGCAAAGATGGCTTGAAGTGAGTTCCGTGTCCAATTTTGAGACCTTTCAAACCCACCGGATGAAGCTCAGGTTCAAGTCCGAGCAAGGCGAAACAAGACTGGCGCACAGCCTCAATGGTAGCGCCCTTGCACTGGCACGAATCCTGGCCTCGATCCTCGAAAATCACCAGACCCCGGAGGGCATCCGCATACCGGATGCACTGGTGCCCTACTTTGGAAAAAAAATCCTCTCCTGACACCTGAAAGGAGCTGAGAGCAACATTTTATAACAAAATTTTTAGACGCGCTCCGAAATCTTTTTGGGTTAGTTTTGTTTACTCAGTAATCCATCACTTAATCATTGAATAATTGACTTCGTTATGATCATGAATGCAG
>CAYXKO010000367.1:0-3180 GCA_964465435.1 uncultured Saprospiraceae bacterium
AGGGAGCATGGCAATACCTGGATTCGGCACCGCTTACCCTCACAGCTGCGGAACATCGCCCGCCCTATGGAAGCGATGGCGACTATTTTTCAAAGCCAAATGCGGAGGACCTTGCCATCAGAGTCTTCGAACTTATGAAAGAATACCACCCTGCAAGGTTTTCCTGATGTATATTTGGAGGGCGATAGCAGCATGTCAAAGAGGAATTAAAGAATAAAACCACCTTATTCGTGTCAGACTCACTGGTCGTCATACCCACCTACAACGAAATCGAAAACATCGAATCGATTACCGAGGCTGTGATGGCGCTTACTCCGGGATTCGATCTGCTGATCGTGGATGACGGATCGCCGGACGGCACCGCTTCCAGTGTGAGATCCCTGCAGCAGCGCTTTCCGGGCAGGATCCACCTCATGGAAAGAAAGGAAAAATCGGGTCTGGGCACAGCCTATATCGCCGGTTTTAAATGGGCCTTGGAAAGGCCCTATGATTACATCCTGGAGATGGATGCAGATTTCAGCCATCCTCCGGCAAAGCTCGTCGAACTCCGGGAATGTTGCTTCAATGACGAAGCGGATGTTGTGGTAGGATCTCGCTATGTGCGCGGAGGCGGAGTCGTCAACTGGCCTTTGATCCGCCTGCTGCTTTCCAGAGGAGCATCCTTGTACGTGCGCCTCATTACAGGGATGAAGGTCATGGATCCGACGGCAGGTTTTGTGTGCTACAAAAGGAAAGTCCTGGAGGATATTGGGCTGGATGCAATCCGCTTTGTCGGATATGCCTTTCAGATCGAAATGAAGTACCGGTCTTTCCGTAAGGGATTCCGCATCCGGGAGATTCCCATATTGTTTCCGGATCGCGTGCGTGGTAAATCCAAGATGAACATCTGGATCATCAGAGAGGCCCTTTGGGGCGTTTTTCAGATGCGGTGGCGCCAGCCTTAAGGCGTTTAAACTGAATTACAGATCCATGGAGCGGCAGGTATCCTTGCCCTGAAAATCCTTTTCCCAAATCATATGAGTATTTTCTTTAATTTTTAAACTCGTTATTATATATACCTTATATATTTATACATGAATAATGCATATATATTGGGATATGAGACGTTTATCATATTGATTTGTAATCAAAATGATTACATTTTGTCAATTATTTGCTTATGCGCTGAGGTTCAAGGTGATTAATATATATATTTTTTTATATTTTTGGGGGTGAAAGTGGGTGAAAGTGGGAGATTTGATATAATTTTGACCCAACAAACCAACGTGAGCTCGAAGAAATGTATAACCTGAGTGGAGAGTACGAGGTCAAATTGGACGACAAATGCAGATTGAGAATGCCGTCCAACCTTATGCGGATGCTCTCCGTGCACCAGGTGCGCAGTTTTGTGCTCAACAGGGGTTTTGAAAAATGTTTGATCCTGTATCCACAGGACGTATGGGAGGAAAAGACCAAAGAGGTCAATCAGCTTAACCCATACAATATCAAGAATAGAGAATTTGCCAGGTTTTTTTATCGCGGCGCCACTCAGGTGGAACCCGATGCCTCATCTCGCATCGTCATGCCCAAGACCCTGTTGGAGCATGCGGGCATTGAATCAGATGTAATGTTGCTTGCCTATAACAATCAGGTGGAGATCTGGTCCCGCGAGACCTATCTCAGGATGATTGACCAGGAGCCTCAGGATTTTGCCAGCCTGGCAGAAGAAGTATTCAGACATAAAGATGCCTGAACCCATGAATTACGAACATCAGCCGGTATTGCTCAGTCAGTCGGTCGATGCGCTCATCACAGATCCTGAAGGGATATACGTGGATGTCACCTTTGGTGGAGGAGGGCATAGCGCCGAAATACTGGGCAGACTCAGTTCCGGAGGAAGGCTTTTTGCCTTTGACAGGGATCCGGTGGCAGAAGGTAATCTGATCGCAGATCCAAGGCTGGTGCTCATCCGTTCAGATTTCCGCTACATGCAGAAATACCTCAGGTATTACGGGGTGGATCTGGTGGACGGTATTCTGGCTGATCTCGGAGTTTCCTCTTATCATTTTGATGAAGCGGGCCGGGGATTTTCCTTCATGTCCGATGCGCCTCTGGATATGAGGATGAATCCGCAACAAGAATTGACTGCGGAACTTATCCTTCAGCAATATCCCGAGGAAAAGCTAAGAGGGATTCTGGAAGAGTATGGTGAAATCACCAATGCCGGTCCACTTGCCGAGCGATGGGTGCGCGAACGAAAGGCGGTCCGGATCCGTACCTGTGCGGCCTTTGCAGATTGGCTTGGTCCATTTGTATATGGGAAGCGTCAGAGATATCTCGCGCAGGTTTTTCAGGCCTTGCGCATAGAAGTGAACGGTGAGCTCGAAAGTCTGAAGTTATTGCTTGAGCAGTCAGGCAAAATAATACGGAAAGGTGGCAAGCTGGTGGTGATCAGTTATCACTCCCTGGAAGACAGGATGGTGAAAAATTACCTCCGGGGAATTTCGGAACCGGAAGGTATCGAAAATCCATACAGATCTGCCGAAAAACCTTTCAAACAATTGAATAAGGAAGTTTTGGTACCAAATGAAGAGGAGACGGAAATAAATTCAAGATCCCGTTCAGCAAAAATGCGGGTGGGAGAAAAAAGGACAGCATGAATACTGAATACAACAAACCCCCGAAGATCAGCAGGCGGAAGTACCGCAATGTCAATGCGATGTTGTTTTACAAGAACCTGCCATTCGTGAGCCTGATTTTTGTTCTGGGTCTGATTTATGCTGCCAATGTTCAGTACGCTGAAAAGCACCTTCAGAAAAGTCAGGTGCTGCAGGAAGAAATTAAGGAATTGAAATGGCAATACTGGTCTTTAAAATCCGGAATCATGTACCAGAGCATGGAAGGACAGCTTTCCAGGCGTGTGCAGGATAAGGAGATCTATATCAGGGACCAGGCGCCAAAGAAAATAGTGCGTGTGGAGCAATAAGTGGAATGGATCGCAAGAAGGAATTATTGATAAGGGTTTATCTGGTACTGGCCGCTTTCGGCATGGTCGCCCTTTATCTGTCCTGGAGTGCGGTTCGGATTGTGAGTGTTGAGAGCGCCGAGTGGAGACAAAAGGGTGAAGAACTTTACTTCAAACTGGTTTCCATCGAGGCGGAGCGAGGAAAAATTTTGGCTGATGATGGCAGCCCTCTTGCC
>CAYXKO010000368.1:0-3169 GCA_964465435.1 uncultured Saprospiraceae bacterium
GTTTAATTCATAGACCTTACCTGCCGAACGGCTCTTTCTATTCATAGGAGCCATTTGCCATAAGCCATCAGCCCTCCTTACAGTTCCTCCAGCCATCCGTTGATCTGATGACAGGCTGATTCCAGGACACCCGGATCAATGTTGAGGGGTGGTGCAATTCTGAACGCATTGCGACCAAATAGAAATCCTTCCAGAAGGATCTGATTTTCGAGAGCCCGTTGCACCAGGGCTGAAACCATTTCGGAGTTTTCAAGTTCGGCCGCCACCAAAAGGCCGGCAGCCCGTATGTTTTGGATGCGCGGAGATTTTAATTGATCCAGAATAATCTGTTTCCTGAGCGCTACGCCTTGCAGGATCTGCCCGCCCGTGAGGGCCTTTAGATGAGCCAGGCCCGAAGCACAGCAAAGCGGATTGCCCCCAAAGGTGCTGATATAGCCAAGGGCGGGACTATGGGCAAAGGAGGACAAAATCTCAGGACGGCTGATGAGCGCTGCCAGGGGTAGTCCGCCGCCCAGGGCCTTGCCTGATAGGAGGATGTCGGGCACGACCCCGCTCTGCTGAAAGGCAAACAGGCTTCCGGTTCGCCCCAACCCGGTCTGTATTTCGTCGAAGGCCAGCAAGGCGCCCACACGGTCACAACGCTCGCGCAGAGCACGCAAATATCCGGCATTCAGGATCTGCACGCCCGCCTCTGCCTGGACCACCTCGGTGATGACCAACGCGGTCCTTTCGCTGATCTTTTCCAGATCCTCCCTTTGATCGGCCCGGATCCAGCGCACGTCCGGCAAAAGTGGCAAATAGGGCCTTTTGTGTTCCTCATCGCTGCGCAGGGACTCCGCCCCGATGGTGCTGCCGTGATAGGCATCGCTCATGGCCACCAGGCCTGTGCGCCCTGTATACTTCCTGGCAAGTCGGATGGCTGCATCAACGGCCTCACTGCCCGCAGAAAGAAAATACACCTGATTGAGGGATTCAGGCAACAAAGACCTCAGCAGTCCCGCCAACTCGACCTGTGTGGATTGTATGTGCTCGCCGTAAACGTTGGTATGCAGATAGAGTTCCGATTGCCTGCGAATGGCCGCCAGGATATCCGGGTGGCAGTGCCCCAGATTACTCACCCCAAATCCGCAAATGAGGTCCAGATAAGGCCTGTCAGAGCGGTCGAACAGATAGGAACCCTCGGCCCTGCCACATTCAAAAGCCTGAGGAATCTCGCTGGTTTGGGCGATCCGGTCTAAAAATTGCTGCCTGTAATACATCTGCTTTGGGTTCAGATATGAAAACATGAAATTTATATCCCATGTTTCATAATCTTTGCGTAAAAATATCTGTTTACACCTATTAAAACCTACCAGGATGGCTTTCAGAAATTATTTATTCCTTTTCAGCATTTGTTTTTCCCTCTTCACGGACCTTGGGGCACAGGCCGCCTCGCAGGGAATAGACTTTTTTCACGGCAGTTTTCAGGAGGCACTGACCAAGGCTAAATCCGAAGGCAAACTGATCTTTATGGATGCCTTCACCACCTGGTGCGGGCCTTGTCGCAGAATGGCCGCCAACACCTTCCCCGACGCCAATGTGGGAAGCTTTTACAACGAAAATTTTATCAACCTCAAGGTTGACATGGAAAAGGGAGAAGGCCCGGAGCTGGCAGTCCGCTATGGCATTGCCTCCTACCCGACCCTGCTTTACCTCGATGGCGACGGCAAGATCGTACACCGCGCCTCGGGGGCCAGAGGACCGGAACCCTTCATCGAGCTGGGCCGCGACGCACTTAAGAAAAACGACCGTTCCGGTGATTTTGCCAAACTGTACGATGCGGGCAACCGCGAACCCGCCACCGTGCTGGCCTACATCAAAGCCCTCAACGCAGCCGGCAAACCCAGCCTGAAAATCGCCAACGAATACCTGGCAACCCAGAAAGACCTCAAAACACCTGAAAACCTGCAGATCATCCTCGAATCCACCACCGAGGCGGACTCCAGGATCTTTGACCTGCTGATCCAAAACAAGGACGCCATCATTGCACTCAAGAACAAGGAGATCTTCGAGGCCAAGGTCTATCAGTCCTGCTACCGGACCTTCACCAAGGCGGTCGATTACCGCAACGAGGCCCTGCTCAAAGAAGCACAGTCCAAAATGAAAAACCACCCCGCCAAGGAGATGGACTTCGTGCTCCAGACCAACATGGAATACTATGCCAAAACCGGCAATGCGGCCAAATACCTGACGGCACTCAAGGCCTACGCCTCCAAATCTGCCAAGTCAGACGCCACCAAATTATCCAGAACGGCTGAACAGGCCGTGGGGTATTTCCGGACGGATGCCAAGGTCTGTGCCTATGCCGAGGGCATGGCCAAAAAAGCCGCTCAGAACGGAGGCATGCCCGCCCAGTATTACCTGTGGGCCAATATCCAAAAGCTAAACGGTAAGCATACGGATGCCATCAACACCTGCCGCAAGGGCATCGAGATCGCAAAAGAGCGGGGCGAACCCACCCAAAATTTTGACAACCTCATCCGCGAACTGGAAAAAATGAAGGGATAAAAAATCCTGCTTGTTGGGCTTTTAAAAAGCTTTAGTCAGGAAGTATTCTGATCAGTCCGGCACCGGTGCGAAGGTGATTTCCCTGTCCTCCGGATCGGAAGAGAGTATTTTGACCCGGATGGGATCCCCCATTTTCCATTCCCTGTCCGAAAAAGAGGAGCTGGCTGACAGCCTGCTCTTGTGGACGGAAATCTCGTCCTCGAAGGTATCCATGGCCAGAGACCCTTCGCAAAGATTGTCGATCAGTTGTACGAAGAATCCCCTTTCGTTCATGCCCGTGATCCTGCCCTCAAACTCCTCGCCCACGTGGGCCTGCATGTAGAGGGCCTGAAAGTAGCGGACCGATTCCCGTTCGGCTTCAATGGCCTTTCGCTCCTGGGAGGAAATGTACCGGCATTGCTGCTCGATCATTTCTGGGCGGTATCGTTTTTCCTTTTTCAGGTTGTCAAACAGGATGCGGTGCACCATCAGGTCCGCATAGCGGCGGATGGGCGAAGTAAAATGAGTGTAGTATTCAAACGCCAGCCCGTAATGCCCGATGTTGTCCGGGCTGTAGGCGGCTTTGGCCATGGTCCGGATCGCCAGCGGCAAGAGGATCTTCAGGTTCTCGTGCTTGAGCCCG
>CAYXKO010000369.1:0-3124 GCA_964465435.1 uncultured Saprospiraceae bacterium
ATTTTTTCATCCAACGATCAGGTGTACGTCAGTCTGTCCGGACTCGATGAAAATTTTGAAAAGGCCCTGCCCATCATCGAAGACCTGATCCGCAATCCCAAACCCGACCAGAAGGCGCTGGACAAAATGATCGAGGCCAAGATCAAGGAACGCAGTGATGCCACAATCAACAAGGACGTCATCTTCTGGGAAGCCCTGGAGGAATACGCGAGCTACGGACCTAAAAATCCCTACAATCAGGTGTTGAGCAACAAGGACCTGCGCAAGATCAAGGCCAAGGAATTGACGGACCTCATCAAATCCCTGTTCGACTACAAACACAAGATATACTACTACGGCCCCAAAAATCTTTCCCTGCTCAGTTCCTCGCTCAGAAAGCAGCATCCGCTCGAAGAAAAGCTGAAGGATTATCCGGCAGAAAGGAAATTTGAAAAACTGAGCGCCAGTGAAAATACGATCTACTTTGTCGATTACGACATGGTGCAGGCGGAGATCCAGATGGAGCGCTGGGACGAGGCCTTTGACTCCAAAAAAATACCCGTGGTCCAGGCCTTCAACGAATACTACGGCGGCGGCATGAGTTCGGTGGTATTTCAGGATATCCGCGAATCCAAGGCGCTGGCCTATTCGACCTATTCATTTTACCAAAGGCCTTCCAAGAAAGAAGATCCTTTCAGGGCCGGATTTTACGTAGGCACGCAAGCCGATAAACTCGGCCAGGCTTTTGATGCAATGCACAACCTGCTTCAGAATTTTCCGGAGTCTGAGAAAAACTGGGAGATCGGACGCAAGTCCATCAAGCAAGGCATCGAGACAAGGCGGATCAGCAAGGAAAGCATCCTGTTCAATTATCAGAACGCACTCAAGCTGGGTCTTAACCACGATGTACGCCGCGACATCTACGAGTCCATGGACAAGCTCAGCCTGCAGGACATCAAAAACTTCCATGCCAACCACATGAAGTCCAAAAACTGGAACATCAAGGTGATGGGATCCAAATCGAAGATCAACATGGACGAACTGCGCAAATATGGCAAGGTGGTGGAACTGACACAGAAGGATTTGTTTGGATACGAAGCAGAGAAGACTGAAGTAAAACCTTAAGAAATAATCTATCTGATCACAAAGCCTTCTTCCTGCGGGAGGAAGGCTTTGTGACTATAGTTAGTGCCGGTTGCAAAAGCTCAACAGACACTTCCAGCCTTCAATAATAACAAAAACGGGCACAAAAACATCATCCATTTCTAGATTTATGTTCTCGAAAAAATTATATTAATTTGCTAAATTTTGACAAACCTGAATAATAACGGAAGACTATCCCGACGCAGAATAAGTTGATACACACCTGGTGGAAGAGTGGATACATTCACTTGTCCGGACCATTCTCCAAATGAAACCTTCATACCCTGAAAATTTACAATCGAAAAGTCCGTCTCATAGTCAAGAGGTTTGTTCAAACGCAGCACATCTGTGACGGGTACTGGCTGGACAAAATATTCCTGATTGGTAAAATTCGAGGTACGGGTAACACTTCCATCTAAAGACAGGACCAGTAGCCTATCTTCAAAAAAATAGAAACCCTCCCTCGTACTGCAACCTCCCACTGCCAACCATTTATCACTACTCAGTTCAATCGCATTTTTGGCTGAACAAATAAACCCCGGGGGAGCATATCCTAACTCCCAAATTTTATCAAAATCTGCATCCAACCTGTAAAACCATGCTGTATAATTGCCAAATTCAACAAATTCAGCCTTATCGCCTACGATCAGGTATCCCCTATCATCCGTCTCCAAAACTTTCAGAGGCCGGAAAAAGATTCTCCTTGATAAATTGGCTGCGGAAGGACCGATTTGAATGGACTTGAGTAATAAAAGATTTTCATCCATAACTTTCAAGAAAGCCCTGTGCAGCCTGTTTGGAAAATAAGCAGTATCACCCCAAACCAATATCCGATCTTTTCCATCTATTGTACTTCCGTAAATATTCTGACTTGAATAGTTAATGTTCATGTATCCATTTTCTTTCACTTGATCCAAAGTATCCACTTTCAGAAATTCCAATCGATTCAAATTGTAATCGTAACGCTGAAACAACCAATCCCCATTACCAAAAATTCCTGCAAAAGAAAATGATCGTCTGTCCTTGACTTTGCTTAATTTAAAATTATAGCGAACTCGATCCAGGATCAAAAAGTAGGGATCATTAGGAAATGTACCTCCTTTGCTCAAAGGGTTAATTCTAAATAATAATTCATTCTTTGAAGAATGCAAATATTGAATCCGAAAATCACCCGTATCAAGGCTTTTAAAATCAAAAATCAGATTCGTTATTCCTGAATAGGGTTCAATACCAATTAACTTCCGGTGATCGTTTAGGAAAAGTAATTTCCCTGATTGAATATCCATTCCCACCCAACTGTATTTATAAGAGTTATCCGGCAGTCCAATATTACTGATGAGCAATTGGTCAGAGAAAATTTTTATTCGCAAAGAATCATCAGGTTCATTTCCTACAACAAATGTATTACCATCAGACAACTTACCGATTTGGTAGCCACTACTGGAGGGTGCATGCAGGTAGTGCCATAAGACCGATTGAGCAAAAAGTATCCGGGATAAAATTAAAAAACAAAAAATAAAATGCATCCTCATGCGAGGGAAGGGGATATGCACAGTACCCATAACCGAAGTAATTTAAAAAAAATCGCAAGGATTTATTACAAATCTAAGGTATAGACTTCAAATTCTCACTACTGCTCACAACTTTAACATTTGAGCAGTAAGCAAATTATTGTACTTACTTCCTTCCCCGGATCATATCGGGCAGACTGCGCATGGCAGCCAGTTCGCGGTACTTGATGGCGACCTCCTCAGCCGGTGCGCCAAAGTAGGTCTTGCCTTCTTCCAGGTCCTTGGATACTCCGGAGGCTGCCAGGACCGTGACATTGGATGCGATGTGCAGGTTTTGGGCCACACCCACCTGACCATACAGGGTCACGTGGTCTCCGATGATGGTCTTTCCGCCAATGCCAACCTGTGCCGCAAACAGGCAGTGCTTGCCGACCACGACCCCGTGTCCCAGATGGACCTGACAATCGATCTTGGTCCCTTGTCCCACGATG
>CAYXKO010000370.1:0-3106 GCA_964465435.1 uncultured Saprospiraceae bacterium
AAAGGATATTCCCCTGTTGCGCCCTGCTTAACGGAGAATACGGCCTCGACAATGTTTTTGTCGGAGTACCGGTAAAGTTGGGCAGAAATGGAATTGAAAAGATCATAGAACTGGATCTGAACGAATCCGAAACCGCGCTGCTCAGACAATCCGCCGAGGAGGTGACCGCCATGATGAAGGTGTACGATTCTCTCTGATCGGGCCTCCATGAACATAAGCATGCTTATGGTGTTTTTAGTCCATGAGCATCATGCAGGACGAGCTTAAGACCATGCAGACCCATAGCGGAAAAAGCGTTGTGGAGTTGAGCAAAAAAAAGCAGGTATTGTTGGTATTTCTGCGCCATTTCGGATGTACTTTTTGCCGCGAGGCACTCGAAGAGATCAGTGAGCTCAATAAGACCACGGACCCTGAGGTCGCAGAGATTGTTCTGATCCACATGGCCGAGCCGAGTATCGCCATGACCTACTTTGAAAGGTACAAGATTTCTCACCTGGAGCATATTTCAGACCCCAACTGCCGCTATTATCAGGCATTTGGCCTCGTGAAGGGCAGATTCAATCAATTGTTTGGATTCAGGTCCTGGATCAGGGGCGTGGATGCCGGAATCCTAAAAGGTCATGGTTGGGGGGTTCAGTTGGGAGACGGATTCCAGATGCCGGGTGTGTTCACGATTCTGAATGGCAATATCGTATCGGAGTTCCGCCACCAGTACGTCTCTGATAAGCCCGATTACAGGAGTATGATATCTTGTCAGCCCACACAATAAGCTTTTATTGCGGGCGTTTCGGATGTGTCATATGATTTCATGTTTAAAATTTTTTCGAATGTCCGGAGGTAGGTTTCTGCTTCTGGTCTTTGGCATTCTGAATTTGGTCAGTCCGGAATCGAGGGCCCAGTCGGCCTTGTCTACAGGCCTGGATAGTTTGAAATTCTGGGGCGAAGTGATGGTAAATTCCTCCACTCCCGCATACCGCAAAATTGCTGCAGAAGAAGTAGGGAGACATCTGGAATCCACCCTGGCGTCGGGCAAACTGGATTCTGCGGTCCAGATCCCGGGCATCATCGCGCTGAGGCCTTCCGATCTGTCTTTTACCTTGTACACCTGGCAGTTTGAATCGGAGTCAGGTCTCTGGAATTACCGGGGCTTGGTTCAGGACAAGGATGGTTTGCTGGTCAAACTGAAAAATGAAAAAAGGGATTATCTTAAAATTCGCAGGGACCCTTTTGATCAGGATCGCTGGTATGGTGCCTTGTATTACCAGATATCCTCAGGAGCCTATGGGAAGTCAGAGCCCTATTATGTTTTGCTTGGGTTTGCCCAGAATAACCGGAGGGAAAAATTCAAGATCATCGAGGCTTTGAGGATACGGGATGGGAAGGTGGTATTTGGATTTGATGATCTCTCGATCGAAGAGAATAAGGACGAGGAATTTGCTGCCAGCCGGCAGATCATACGATACTCCCCTGAAGCATCCTGTGCGGTGAATTTTGAGGACAACCAGATCATTTACGACCACATCACCCGGGTGGAGGATGCCCGCAGCGACGGACCGGCCTTGTATGTGCCTGACGGTACCTATGAGGCATTGGAATACAAAGGCGGTAAATGGAAGCACATTCGCCAACTGGAAAATACCCTCTTGAAGGAGCCTCCCCGCGAAAAGCCGATATTGGACAACAGGCCCAAAGACCTCTTTGGGAGACCGGGTAAATAGCTGCCTCTTGCAATAGCCGGGAAGAAGGGAAGAGGCTTTTTCAGTGATCCCTTGAAATTTGTATTGATCCTGTTTCTGACCCTTGATCTTTTCTTTTCAGTTAGGCAACAAAAGAATCTGACTGCCTCACAGGCTCATTTTGATAAAGCCTTGGGTTGGATTTTCTAAGCTTGGATTCTCCGGCAGGTCCAGATCATTTTCCCCGAAGAATCCCCGTGATTGCTGATCATTTCCGACATTGCATGTCCCGGTACCCACAGGATGATGCCATCGCTTTCCAGGACAGGCAACTCGGCCCGGATTTGAAGATCAGTGCCCGCTTCATTGAATATTTTTTTGAGTTTTTTGTGGCGGCCCTGCATGCCCGGTGTGCTGATCCGGTCGCCGGGAATAAATCGTCTCAGGCGTATTGGAAAATTTAGTTTTGAAACATCAGCGAGTATGCTCCAATAATCAGCCGGCGTTTTCATTTCCAAAACCGGTGCTTCCGCAGTCTTGAAAGCGATCTCATAATTTCCAAAATTGACTTTGCCGGGGAAGTCGCGGATGATTATTTCATCCTGTCGGTTCGCAGTGGAATCTTCCGTGATCACCCAGTAGTTTCTGGCCGTCCTGAGAGTCCTTCCATGGCTGGAATGGAACGTTTTTCCTGCGGTAAGGGGGGCTTGGGTTAACTGACGGATCGTATCGTGGTTGAATCCAAGTCCGGCAGCAAAATATTTAAAGATGGGCATCTCGGATTCGGGAAAGGGTAGGATCAGGAGTCTGCCGGCATCCTGCTGAATGTATTCTTGTTTCCACCGGCTGAGCCTTTGATCCATATACATTCTCCATTCACTGATCAGCTCCATGGTCTGCAGCATGGATGATCCCAGGCCGGGCTTGATTTCCCGAAGGATCGGAAAAACCTGGTTTCGCAATTTGTTTCGGGCATAGTCATCCTTGAGGTTTGAGGCGTCCTCACGCCATCGGACTCCCTGTGCCCGTGCGTATTCCAGGATTTCATTTTTTTGAAGATCGCGAAAAGGCCTGAGCGAATACTTGTCAGTGGATGAAAGAACGTCCAGGCCTTTTAGGCCGGCACCCCGGATGAGGTTCAGAATAAAGGTTTCTTGCAAATCGTCCCTGTGGTGGGCCGTAAGTAGGATCTCATATCCGTACTGTGCCTTGAGTTCTTCAAAAAATTGATAGCGGGCGTTTCTTGCGGATTCCTGGATTCCGCTTTTTAGATCAGACAGGGGAAAATGTCCAATATGACAGACTATGCCATGGCTCGCCGCGGAATCCTCAACCAGTTTTTGGTCGTCGTCCGAATCCTCCCCCCTCAACTGAAAATTGCAATGTGCTATGGCAAAGTCAGCAGTATGCTTCAGCAAGGCATCTGCAAG
>CAYXKO010000371.1:0-3102 GCA_964465435.1 uncultured Saprospiraceae bacterium
CTTTCTAAAAATTAAATCCGGTTCTTCCGGACCTTAGGTTCCAATACCTGACCCCGGCCGGAACCCGGTAAAACCTTATCCGATTAATCCTGTTCATTTGGCTTGAAAACGGAAATGCTCCATGAAAAAAATACTCTTCTCCATCAGCCTGTACACCCTTGCCCTCACGGCTCTTCTGAGCCAGCCCACCGGCACCCTCATCGGTACGGTCCGCGACGCTGAAACCCAGCAACCGCTGATCGGCGCCATCGTCGTGATCGCGGAGACCTCCCTGGGCGCCGTGACGGACCTGGACGGTGCCTTTAAGATCAGCAACATCCCCACGCGCAGCTGGAACGTGACCGCCTCTCTTTTGGGCTACCAGCCTTTGACCAAATACAACATCGTCATCACGGCCGGAAACAGCTCTCAGTTAAACTTCGAACTCCAGCCCGAGAGCAAGGCCCTTTCGGAAGTGGTCTTCTCTGAGAACAGGAGCATCCGCATTGCCAGCACCGAAACCCCTCTGTCCATACAGAACCTGAGTGCGGAGGAGATCAAGAGCAATCCGGGAGGCAACTTCGACATTTCCCGCGTGGTGCAGGCCTTGCCCGGCGTGGGAGGAACCTCCGGCAACGGCAGTTTCCGCAACGACCTGGTCATACGGGGCGGCGCGCCCAACGAAAACGTCTACTACCTGGATGGCGTCGAGATCCCGGTACTCAACCACTTTGCCACACAGGGCGCTGCCGGAGGCCCTACGGGCATCCTCAACGTCTCATTCATCGAGGACGCCACCCTTTCTTCCAGCGCCTTCCATTCGCGCTACGACAACCCGCTTTCCGCCGTGCTGCAGTTCAAGCAGAGAGATGGCAATTCGGACCGTTTTCAGGGCAACTTCAGGCTCAGCGGTACGGAAGCGGCCCTCACTGCCGAAGGTCCCCTTGGATCCAAAACGACTTTCCTCGCATCCGCCAGAAGGTCTTACCTGCAATTCCTGTTTAAGGCCCTGGACCTGCCCATCCGGCCCAATTACTGGGACTTCCAGTACAAGGTCACGCACCGGATCGATGCGCGCACCACGCTGACTGCGATCGGGATCGGAGCCATCGACGATTTTAGCTTTGGACTGCCCCGGGAGACCACGCCCGAAAATCTATACGTGCTCGGCAGCAATCCGCTCATCAACCAATGGAATTACACCCAGGGATTCACCCTCAAAAGGGTTCTGTCCAAAGGCTTCTGGAATCTGACCTTCAGCCGCAACATGTTTGACAACAGACTCGACAAATTCGAGGACAACTTCAGCGGCAAGCAAAACGACGAGAGCAAGCGCACCCTTGGCATCAACAGCCAGGAGGTCGAGAACAAACTGCGTTTTGAAAACAACCACATCACCGGAGCCTGGAAGGTTTCCTACGGAGCATCCCTGCAATATGTCAAATATTCAAACGATGCGTTCACGCGAGGCCGGCCCGAGGTCAGGGACAGCAGTGGCAACATCATCCAGCCCGGTGTGAATTTCAATTTTAACACGGCCATAGACTTCTTCAAATACGGCTTGTTCGGTCAAATCAACCGCAAGTTCATAGACGACCGGCTGAGCCTCTCCCTGGGTGTAAGAAGCGATGCAAACACCTTCTCCTCCGATGGCGCAGAAAACCTCTGGAACACGTTCAGCCCGCGGCTCAGCGCCTCCTACGTCCTGCATTCCAAATGGACGATCAACGCCAGTGTGGGCCGCTACTACAAGATCCTGCCCTATACGGTACTGGGATTCAAGGACGAGAACAACGCACTGGTCAACCGCGACCTGCCCTACACCCGTTCGGATCATTACGTCGCAGGACTCGAATTCATTCCACAGTCCAACCTTCGCTTCACCCTGGAAGGATTCTACAAGGAATACAGCAACTATCCGGTATCGGTTCGCGACGGCATTTCCCTGGCGAATCTGGGCGGTGATTTTGGCATCATCGGCAATGAGGCCATCCAGGCCAACGGCACCGGACGGGCTTACGGCATGGAATTATTTGCCCAACAAAAACTAAGCAAGAATCTATATTTCACCGGTTCCTACACCCTTTTCTGGTCGGAGTTCAGCGGCATCAACGATCGCTTTATCCGCTCCGCCTGGGATACGCGTCACTTGCTATCCCTGCTCGCTGGATACAAGTTCCGCGGCAACTGGGAGCTGGGTGTAAAATTCCGCTACCAGGGCGGCACGCCCTACACGCCTTTTGACACGGCGCTCAGCCGCATCAATTACGCCATCGAAGGACGCGGCACGCTGGATTACAGAAGGCTGAACGGCGCAGAGCTGGCCGACTTCATGCAGCTGGACATGCGCCTGGACAAAAAGTGGAACTTCCGCAAATTCACGCTGGACCTGTATGCGGATTTTCAGAATCTGCTGCTGAGGGCCAATCCCGGTTTCCCGAGCTACACCTTCCGCCGCAATGCCGACAACACAGGATTTGAGACCACGGACGGCCAGGCCCTCAAAGCGGACGGTTCGAACGCCATTCCGATCTTCCTGACCGAAAACCAGGCTACGGTCATCCCCACCATAGGATTCATCCTGGAATTCTGATCGCGGATTTCGGAAAAGGCCCTACTTTCAGCTCATGATGCGGGAGCTATTCGGCTATTTTTCTGTGGACCACGAGATGTTCTCCGTCTGGACCTATCCGGTCAGCTATATCGAATTCTTCGGGACGGTCTTCGGGATCGCAGCGGTCTGGCTCGCTGCAAAATCAAAGATCCTGACCTGGCCCGTGGGATTGGTCAACATCGCACTCTTCTTTTTGATCTACTACCAGGTGCGGCTCTACTCGGACATGTTCCTGCAAGTCTATTTTGCCGCCGTGGCCCTCTACGGATGGTTCTTCTGGAAGGACGATCAGAAAAAAAAGAAAAGCGTCCGGAAACTTTCAACATCTGAAAGACTGAGATTGGCCGGATGGATCGCCCTCTGCACGGCAGCCGGCAGCTATGTGATCTCCCATCTGCACCTTTGGATTCCGGATCTTTTTCCCGAAAAGGCGGCCTTTCCCTTTTGGGACACCCTGGTCGCGGTGGCCAGCATTTTTGCCAATACGCTTTTGGCCAGGCGCGTGCTAG
>CAYXKO010000372.1:0-3088 GCA_964465435.1 uncultured Saprospiraceae bacterium
CCGGGGGATATTTTGACCTGCCGGATGTGAAAAATACCAGACTGAATAAATATGGCATGCCATCCTATGCGCAGGCCAACCTGGATATACGCTATCGGTTTCAGGGATTTTTTAAGGGGATGGATGCACAGTTCCTGGTGGTAGCCAAATCCGCATTGGGCGAAACCTATGAACAGCCCAGGTTCATCATCAACAAAGTGAATATGGTGTTGTACAATCTGGTACTCAATTACCGGTTTTGACGGAAATGAAATTTATCCGCCGCAGGTAATCAATCAGGAATGGAAAGTAGTGTGATTTGATCTTCGGGTCCGCAATTAAACCCTGACCAGAATGCTCGCCTCATTTTTGAGGATCTCTGCAAAACCGTTCTGGATGGCAAACTGATGTTTTTCCCCCTTCAGGTCTGTGAGTACGATCTTTCCCTTGGTCAGCGCTGATATGAGCGGTGCGTGCCGGTCCAATACTTCGAACTTGCCATCGAGACCCGGCATGACGATCGCCCTGGCCTCTCCCTCAAACAACTGGGTCTCCGGTGTAAGTATGGTCACGTGCATGTGATCAGTTATTAGCTTCTGCCAGTAATTTCTTTCCTTTTTCGATCGCCTCGTCGATGGTTCCAACGAGGTTGAAGGCGGCCTCCGGATATTCATCGACCTCTCCGTCCATGATCATGTTGAAACCGCGGATGGTCTCTTCGATCGGCACGAAAACGCCCTTGATACCGGTAAATTGCTCTGCCACGTGGAAAGGCTGAGACAAGAACCTCTGCACCCTTCTGGCGCGGTGTACCACCAGTTTGTCCTCTTCTGACAGTTCTTCCATACCCAGGATGGCGATGATGTCCAAAAGTTCGTTATACCTCTGAAGGATATTTTTTACGCGCTGGGCGGTGTTGTAGTGGTGCTCGCCGATGATGAGCGGATCGAGGATCCTGGAGGTGGAATCCAGGGGATCCACGGCAGGATAGATACCCAGGGATGCGATCTTACGGCTCAATACCGTGGTGGCATCCAGGTGGGCAAAGGTGGTGGCGGGAGCGGGGTCCGTCAGGTCATCCGCAGGCACGTAAACGGCCTGTACGGAAGTGATGGATCCTCTCTTGGTGGGGGTGATGCGCTCCTGCATCAGACCCATCTCGGTGGCCAGGGTAGGTTGGTAACCCACCGCTGAGGGCATACGTCCCAAAAGGGCCGATACCTCGGAACCTGCCTGCGTGAAACGGAAGATGTTGTCGACGAAGAACAGGATGTCCTTGCCGCCCGCAGGGTCGTTGAGATCCCCGTCGCGGAAGTATTCTGCGATGGTCAGTCCGGACAAGGCCACGCGCGCACGCGCTCCCGGCGGCTCATTCATCTGTCCGAAGATAAAGGTGGCCTTGGATTCCATCAGTTCCTGCTTGTTGACAGCAGAAAGGTCCCAGCCTCCTTCTTCCATGGAGTGTTTGAATTTATCGCCGTATTTGATGATGCCTGCCTCGATCATCTCGCGGAGCAGGTCGTTTCCTTCGCGGGTACGCTCACCCACACCGGCAAATACGGAAAGACCTCCGTAACCTTTGGCGATGTTGTTGATGAGTTCCTGGATCAATACCGTCTTGCCCACTCCGGCTCCTCCGAAGAGTCCGATCTTACCTCCCTTGGAATAAGGCTCGATCAGGTCAATGACCTTGATACCGGTAAAAAGCACCTCGTTTTCAGTGGAGAGGTCCTCGTAGGTAGGGGGTTTTTTATGAATGGAATAAGTGTTCTTTCTGGAAACTTCACCCAAGCCATCGATAGCCTGTCCCACGACATTGAAAAGACGTCCCTTGATGTCGTCTCCAACCGGCATGGCGATGGTTTCGCCCAGGTCAATGGCCTCGGCTCCGCGGGTAAGACCATCCGTAGAATCCATGGCAACCGTGCGCACACTGTCTTCACCCAGGTGCTGCTGTACTTCCAGAATGAGATCTTCCTTACCTTCCCTCTTGATGCAGAGGGCGTTGTAGATTTCCGGAAGCTTGGATCCTTCTCCGGAGAATGATACGTCCACAACAGGACCGATGATTTGACTGACGCGACCGATATTTGCCATATGAATGAATAAAAATTGTAAAGTGTTTGAATTCGGGCGCAAAGATAACCCCGCTCCCCCCCACAGCCAAATATTACCGGCGCTGATTCTCACTATATTTTGTTAATGATGATTAAAAAGAAATCAACCCTGCCAATGCTCCAAAACCCCGGTCTGCGCGAACTGATCCTGGGCGGGGATCCCAGGGAGGAATGGCTCGCCGACCGCCTGCTGGAAGCCTATCTCGGAGACAAGGCAGCTGCTTTTCCGGAGCTGGATCCCTCCGCTCTGGAACCGGTTCCCGCATCCAGGGTTTCCCTTCCCCTGGAGGACCTGATGAGCGCTTTGCTTCAGGCCGGATATCCTGAAATCCTCTATGAATACTGGGTGATCCTGGGCCGGAAAGGACTTGAACTTCCCTCCAATTTGCTGCCCCTGAGCATGGATGCTTCCAGGGCCGGGCTCAGGACGGTCTTTACCCTGCAAAGGGTGCTGGGAGCGGCAGGCCAATGGCTCTGCAGGGAAAATCCGGACTGGCAATGGATCCTGCCCGAATCAGCCGAAAAGGCATTTGCCTTCGCCGACCCGCATGCCAGAATGTTTTGTTTCAGACAGTGGATGCTCAAGGACCCGGGAGAAGCGGCGCGGGCCTTGCTGGAAAAAAAGGATGGGCTGTCCGTCAGGGAATTTGAGAAACTCTGGAAAGCCCTCTTCCCGTTTGCCGGATCGGCAGGACTGGACGCGGAGTGGCTGATAAGCGCCATGCCGTCCAAACTGACCAACCTGGCCTGGCCTTTCGTGACCGGAGAGCCGGTGTATTCCGAAGTGATCGGGGATCGCCTGGCTTCCTTCAAGGCCGGCGGTGATCCCGCCGCACTGGGCCTGCCCGGCCTGAAAAAAAACGGAAAGGCGATCGCGCCCGCGGACTCGCTCAGCCTGATTCACCCAGCAAGGATCATCGACCAACCGGACCGGGAGCGCAGCCTGATCCTGCTTGCGGAGGCGGGTTTGCTGGGTGGAATGATCCGTTCGG
>CAYXKO010000373.1:0-3072 GCA_964465435.1 uncultured Saprospiraceae bacterium
TGACTGAATATGGCCTGACCTGGAATCAGGATTTGCTGCTGGTAAGCACCATTGTTGCGCTTTCAGTAGGGGGCATTTTTCTGCTCATCGGTTACAGGCCCGGATTTGCAGTAATTCTGCTTTTGTTGTATTGGGTTCCGGTCACCTTTATCGTATATTCCTTTTGGAACAAGCCTCCGGAAAAACAAACCCTGTATTCCATTTTATTTATGAAAAATATTGCCATCACGGGAGGTTTGATCCATATATGGATCTATGGCACGGGCAGATACAGTTTCAGACGGTTGATCGGAATGACCCGGCTTCCGAAGGAGGAATGGTAAGGTTCCTATTTGTTTCCTCAGGCTGGATTTATTCACCACTCTGTGGATTGACAATTATAAGTTGACAATTTTGATTTGAAAATAGTGCACGATGAAGCAGTGGGTCACAGTACTTGTTATTTTCTATACCGGTTTTCTTTCAGGTCAAAACAACCTATTTTTTAAGATTGATACCCTTAAACCAAAGGGATGGCCTGCCATCCATTCATTCAGTTATGGTTCATGGGACGAAAAGGTTTATCTGATCGGGGGCAGGAAGGATGGGATACATGAAAAGAAATCGGGCTTTGGCAGAAAGGAGAACAACCGGTTTCTGTATATCTGGGATCCGGTATTCAATACCCTGGATTCATTGGATCTTGGATTTATCCCGGATACCTTGGGGGATCCGCTAAGTGCCGCAGGCACTTCCTTTGTACAAAAGGGGCAATACCTGATCATCGCAGGAGGGTATGGGGAGAACGCTGCTCTAGAATTTGTGACCTATCCCAGTTTGACGGTACTTGACCTTAGTCTTCTGGCAGATCCCGCCGCATGGACAGAGCCGGGACAAGCTGTGGTCCGGCAGATCATTCATCCCCGTTTTGCTGTCGCAGGAGGTCAGTTGGGTGTGATCGATGAAATATTTTATCTGGCTGGCGGAAATAAGTTTGAAGGCAGATACGACGATAATTCAGGCCTGGTGAATCAGGAATATACTGACCGGGTAAGCCTGTTTGAATTGAAAATCAACGGGGACAGCGCATGGGTAAATCCCTTGAGAGAAATTAAGGACGAGTTTAATTTTCACCGGCGCGATTTCAATATGGTCCCTTTTGTCTTTGAGGACGGCAAAACAGACCTGATGCTTTTTTCGGGGGTTTTTCTGATCAATGAGAACAGGCCTTTTTTCAACATAGCCCGACTCAATGAATCTGGTTATTCTGACATTTCCGGTTTTAACCATCTACTGGCCAACTATCATTGCGCCAAGCTGGGCCTCTACGAACAAGGAGCCAATGTGATGCATCAGTATTTTTTTGGGGGAATGGCTGAATACGCACCCAATGAAACAGGTGTTTTGGTTCGTGACCCATTGGTCCCTTTTGTCAAGACCATTTCTTCAGTCGTCAGAAAGGCCGATGGCAGTTACGAAGAACGCTTTCAGGATACAGGACTACCTGGCTTTTTTGGGACCAACTCCGAATTTATCCTAATGCCTCATGTGCCGGTTTTGGAGAACCAAAAGACCATTGTGGATCTGGATAAAATCACATCGGACTCCCTTTTTCTGGGATATATTTTCGGCGGAATTTTCAATCCCGGCAGTGAGCCCAATCCTTGGGTCAAGAACAGAGCCTCCTCCACTTTGGCCAATCCCTATCTTTTAAAAGTGAGCTTGGTTAAGGGGCTTGTCAATGCACAGAGAGATTTCAGGGAGGGGAAGGCAAAGTCTGCAAGACTGAATATTTATGAGCAGGCTGTGCAGGGACAGCTCAGATTCCGCCTTGACGCGGATAACTGGAAGGAACTGTCCGTGTGGCTCATTGGGCCATCAGGAGGACTGGCCCACTATCAAAAGTTCTTAAAGGGGGATACCATGGTCTTGGATTTGACAGAATTCCCGGACGGCAGTTATATTATTTATTCCCTGCTGGACGGGACCCATACGGGGACCGAAAAATTCATCAAACTGTCCAAGTGAGTTTTTCAACCGGCCTTAAAGCGGCTGATCGCATTTCGGGTATATTCACTGAGCACAAGCCTCCCACTGATGGATGCCCGCTCAGACATGAGCTCATCCCAGTGTTCTGTGCCTTTCCAGAATACTTTTTTTAACTCGCTGAGTGCTTCCGGATTGGAAGCAGACAATATGCCGCTGAAGTGTTCGATGTACTGATCGAGTTGTTCTGTGGAATCAAACACCTCGTGATAGAGTCCCATGTTTTTGGCCCATTCTGCGGTCTGCCACTCTGTGGCATTCAGAGACATTTTGCTGAATGCAGATAAGCCCATTTTTCTTTCAACGGCAGGGCCGATCACAAAAGGGCCGATACCAACTGCAAGTTCGCTGAGCCTGACGGATGCATACTGGCTGGCCATGGCGTAATCGCAGGCTGCCGCAAGTCCCACACCACCACCAACGGCTTTGCCGTGTATGCGTCCCAGGACAATGCCCGGGTAGTTTCTGATTGCCAGGATCACTTTGGAGAATCCGCTGAAGAACCTTTGACCCTCCTCGAGATTGCGGATGGAGCTTAATTCTTCAAAACTGGCTCCTGCACAAAAGGCTTTTTCGCCGGCGCTTTTCAGCAGCAATATCCTTTGTCCGGAGCTTTGACCCAATTCATTGATTGAACTGGCCAATTTTTCCAGGATATCGGAAGGCAGGGAATTGCTTTGGGGTGTGAAGAATTCAATCTCATCATAATTTTGCCTCTGGTTAACTTTTACATAGGGATTCATGATATTAGTTTTTGGTTCTTTGCCAGCTTTGAAATTCACCATTGGGAATTTTCCAATCTTTGGGGAGTTTCCTGAGCGGATCGCATTGTTTCAATTCGCTTTGGCAATCCCGGGCCAGTTGCTGATATAGTCTGGTTCCTTTGGATTTCCAGTCAATCATTTCATCTGTTATCTCGCGCACAATTTTTGCCGGATTTCCAACGATCAGAGACCTGTCGGGGAAATTGCTGCCCTCCTTTACGAATGCCATGGCTCCTATGATGCATTCGGACCCGATCCTGGTATCATCCATGATCACGCTGTT
>CAYXKO010000374.1:0-3070 GCA_964465435.1 uncultured Saprospiraceae bacterium
ATACGGACCGGAACAACCAGGCCCTTTCAGCAGAATCTTTTCGCAGCAGCAAGCAAACACCCATCCGCACGGTGGTCGCCAAATCCGACTACACGCGCAAATGGGACCAGAAACTGAGCATGGAGTCCGGACTCAAGTTCGTTCATTCCAACTTCACCAATGACCTGTCCGTAGAAACACTGCGGGATCAAAACTGGATGCGCGACCCGGACCTTTCGGGCGTCTATGAACTTACCGAACAAATCGCGGCTGCCTACACGAGTTTCAGTTATCAGCACAGCAGCAAGACCCAGTTCAAGCTGGGCCTGCGTTACGAACACACCCTTTCCAACCTCTCCTCCGAGACGGATCCGGATTTCATCAACCGCAATTACGGAAATTTATTTCCCAGCTTTTTTGTGTCGCAGCAACTGAATGCCTCCCAGTCGCTCAACCTGTCCTACAGCAAGCGCATCAACCGGCCAACCTTCAACCAGATGGCCCCCTTTGTCCTGTTTATGGATCCCTTTACCTTCTGGTCGGGAAACTCGGCATTGCTGCCCGCCATTACCGACAACGTAGGTCTTTCCTACCGATTCAATAAATGGATCTTCCTGGTACAGTACAGTTATGAAAAAAATGCCATTGCACGCTACCAGAGCCGCGTGGACCTCAAGACCAACAAGATGACCATGGTATCGGAAAACCTGGATTACCTCAGTACGCTCAACGCCAGTCTGAACTTTCCGGTCACCATAAATAAGTTCTGGGACATGCAGAATACCGCCCAAATGAATTTCCAAAGGGCGCTATTCCCTTTTGAAGGACAGAAAGTAAGTGCCGATCAGTTCAACTATTCCTTCAACACGACCCAGCGTCTGAATTTCAGGAAAGGCTATTCCGCTGAGATCACGGGCCAGTATCGTTCCAAACAACTCAACGGCCAGTTCCTCTCCCTGCCCTACTACGGGGTCAACATCGGCATTCAGAAAAAGATTGGAAAAAATGGTGGCATCCTCCGATTCAACATCTTCGACCTGTTTGACACGTTTGTGTACCGCACCGAAAACAACCTGACAAACTCCGGACTGATCATGAACGGTTCCTGGGACTTTATCCAACGCACCTACCGTCTCACCTATACCCAGAATTTTGGAAGCCAGAAGGTCAAGAGCAAAAAGCGCGCAGAGGCGGAGGAGAAGAGAAGGGTGAACGCAGAGGAATAAGGAGATTCACCTTGCATATAAAAATACATCTGCTCTGAAGACTGAACGGTTTTTCAGCGCATGATGCGGCAAATACTCCTGAAAGTCCCTTATTCAGACGCAGAAAATTTCAATGCCGGACCGGTAAATCACAAAGCGCCCCTGACCGGATAAATCAATCCGGATCCCCGGGAGGAATCTGCTTGTCTTTCTTGACGCCGTGTTTCCGGATGGAGTCGATTTTGTGCTGGTCGTGCTCCTGATTGGGAGAACCAAACTTAGGCCGGTCGGCAGAATCGGATCCGCTCCCTTTGGTGGGCGTGGTGGTCACGGGCGGACCACTTTGGAGCGTGCCATTCCTTGGATTGCAGCTCATCAGCAAAATACTAGCGACCCACCACAAAGCCGGCGGTGTGAATAATTTCATGGTTGTTCCTTATGATTTTTAGAAAATAGCTGCCGGGCGCAAGGCTCCCTGTGTTAAAAGAAAACTCCTGCATACCCTGAGCAACGGCCGATTCAAAAATGGTGCTGATCAGCTGTCCGGAGGAATTAAAAACAGAAAATTGAAGCGGTCCTGCCTCGCGTAGTTCAAACTGGATTTTCATTCTTTCTCCGGCAGGGTTGGGAAATAAAACCAGTTCACTTTTTACAGACTGATCTTCGCCTGAGGTGGCAATGGCCTTGAGTTCTGCAATATAGGTCCACCAGATATTCAACAGATCACTGCCCACACTCCCGGCGATCCATACCGTCGGCGTCGTAGAGCCATAGTGACGGCAGCTGCCGGTATAATCTCCCCAACGCACATATTTTCCATTATAGCAACTTTCGTTGACCCCGGGTCCTACCTTTACGCGTATGGAAGGATCTGAGCTGAAATCGTGGTGATACAGCTTTGCCCTCATGTCCGGGTAAAAGTCCTCACCTGAGGATGCAAAATGAATGACAGCGGAATGATCGCCCTGAATGGAGGAGAAGGGCGAAACGGAGGGATAGGCGAAATCCCTCTTATCCGAAGCAGAGAAGTACTTGTAGTTGTTCATATCGAGTTGGACCGGATCCAGCCTGTGGTATCGTATGCCACTGTATCCGCTTCCATCCTCCGCAGTAAAAACAAAATGAATGATCCCATTTTGATAATATCCATCCAGGCATCTGCTGTCCCCGACATCCAACCTGTAACTGGTGCCATATTGATAAGCAGGAGATCCGGGCTGATAGGCCGTTGTGGGAATTTTTTTGTAGATCAACTGGCTGGAGGGATCATCCACCTTGCCTGTGATGTCGTAATAATTGATGTAATCAGCGCCTCCTGAAGCCGTCTGAACTGCATAGATTCCGGGGCCATACAGACCTGAAGAACCTGACCGGATGGGCAGGATGGTACCATACTGAAATCCCGTCCAAATTTTATAAGCCATGGATCTGCCGGCATATCCGTCGCTCTTTCTCATTTGGTAGAGGATGGACTGCCTGTAGGAACCTCCGTTTTTTCCAAACAAATTGACCGATACAAAAACCTCGTCGCGATTGATCGCCACTTTCGGGTAGTCAGACCAGGACCCATTGCCAAAAGGGTCCGTGCTGAATTTATAGACATTCCAGCTGCCATTGGGATCATTGGTCTGTGAAAAGCCAAATGCAATGTTGAACTTGGTCTGATCGGAACCACAGTCCTGGACGAAAATGAAAAACCGGTCTGCGACCGGATCGTACTCGACCTTGGGATCGCAGGGGGATGCATTGGGGATCCCATTGAAGAATTCAGTCAGGGTGTATTTGTTCAGCTTGGCTCCCGAGGTGTTAAATATGCCCACATGGGAGTTCATCATGGAAATCATCCGGCCGGCGCAAGATCAGCACATCGCCCGACTTTTCCTGTC
>CAYXKO010000375.1:0-3067 GCA_964465435.1 uncultured Saprospiraceae bacterium
CCCGAGCCCGTCAATCCATCCCCGAAGTTCCAGTCCCAGGCAGTGATTTTGGAATAATCTGATCGGGAAAGGTCGGTAAAGCTTACCGGTCCGGCTTTACATCTGTCAAAGTTTATCGAGAAATCCGTTTTTATCTCAGGGATCACATTGACCTCAAAGTTTACCGTATCGCTGCAGTTTGTCCCAGGATTGAGGATAAACCTGCCCTTGTGGATTCCCCCTTCTCGAAATGTTATTTTAGGCGCCCAGCCCCGGAACGTATCAATCGAGCCGCCATTTTCATACTCCCAAAGAACATCCGAGATGTATTGTTGCTGGTAACTTCCATTGACCATCTGCAGTTCATTGGAGTTGCACAATAAGATGGATTGAAAATTGGGACGGAGCTCCACGCCATTGTTTAGCTTGCCTACCACCGTGCCCTGACAGCTGGCCACGTTAAACTGAAAGTCTCTCCGGAGGGTGGAAAGCAAAACGCCATTTCTGTATTCCGATACGCAAACCGACACCACAAACTGTCCGAGGGTTTTGGGTTCGCCGGTGATCTGTCCGGTCAGGGAGTTGATCGTTACCGGAGGATTTCCACCCATGGGAAACAGGTAGGTGTACAAGGGAGCCCGGAATTGAACCAGGGGAAAGGGGGGTGGGCAGTCCGGTGTCGGTACCACCGCATTGCAGGGATTGCCGCCTCCTCCTCCCTGACCGCCGCCGGCAAGGGGTTCGCAGAAACTGTAGACCAGCAGGTCGCCCTCGTCATCCACGGCCTGATGATCAAATTTCAGAGGATTGTTGACGCAAACAACGGTTGGAGGAAAGTTCAGAAATCGGGGAGAATTGTTGCAGGACTTCTGTGCCTCAGGATGTATTTCTATGGTAAAGGTAGCACCGGTTCCTCCGGGGTTTTGGATGTTGGAAATGGTGTTGTTGCGGCAGCATCTTTGCCAGACGATGACGTATTCCCGGCTTATGATGGGCAAGGTCACGTCGTATTCATAAGTGCCGCTCTCAACGCATATGTCGGGGGGGAGGATCAGACAGGGATATTCCGGAGGAGCGATCTTGAAGGGGCCTTCCGTGAGTCTTGGTATGGTGAATTCCTGGTTGTTGGGTCTGACATTGCTGTAGGACCCGTTGGCTTCCTTGCGGTAAATGGTAAAACCCAATGGGACATCGAAGACGGCTGCGTTTTGTTGCGGCCTGCAATCCCGGTACAATTTAATGTAGATCCTGTAGGTCCTTGAGCTGGTGTCCAGGCCATTGTTGCCATATCCCAGGCACCGGTAATATAGTTCTCCTCCGATAATATGGGCTGCCCTGACCTGGCTGATAGTCAGAAAGCTCAGGATAATCATTCCCGCTAGGACACACTTGTTCCAAATGTTCATACTGTTGATTGACAATCAAAGGTAATCAATGTTCAGACTGATTTGTTCTCAAATGGCCTGGAACGCCCTGTTGAGACAAGGAGGACTGGAGGCGTTCTGCTCAAAGGCACAGCAATGCAATTCTGCAGTGACCAATATGTTTTCAGCCAATGACTTCGGGATCAGGAATTCTTTCTGGGCATTGACCAAGACTGTCATGGATCCGTCGTATTCCTCCACTTCGCTGATGTGAATCTGATCTCCGATCCGCAAGCCTATCTTGTTCATGTACCGGATGAATTTTTCTGAGTGGTCGTTGACCGCTGTGATCCGGTAATCGCGTCTTGCTTCTGCGCGGTCCAGGGCAATGAAACACCTTCCGCGCATATTGCCCCTTTTGTCAGGGATGGGTTCTCCGTGAGGGTCAAATAGTGGATAGCCAAGTAATTCATCAATGCGGTCTGTGAGTTTGGAGGAACGAATATGCTCCAGTTGATGGGCCATCTCATCTATTTCTTCCCATCCGAATCCCATCCTTTTTACGAGGTAGGTTTTCCAAAGTCTTTGGTTGCGGATGATGTGCAGAGCCAGGCTTTTGCCAATGATGGTCAACCTCAGGGGTTGATACTTTTCGTAGGCTATCAATCCCTTTTCGCTAAGCCGTTTGATGGTCTCTGTGATGGTGCCTGGCTTGAGTCCCAGATAACTGGCAAGCTCGTTGGTGCCTGCTGAAAAGTCAGGGCTTTGCTCACTCAGGTTGTAAATGGCTTTGATGTAATTCTCTTCAGTGGCACTCAACAGGTTAGGCTCCATGGTGCAAAAATATTCAAAAAAATTATCTTTTAATAAAGTTTGGTAACCCTAACAAAATATATCTTTGCCCCTAATTCGCTCATTAATATTTATCTATGAAGCTGATTTTTAATAGCTTAATTATTATAACCTCACTTTTGATTATAGTTTTATCGAGTCCGGTCTGCGGGCAGGCAATATTGGATACCACGAAAACACATAGTCTTGATTCCATTGAATTTGTTGGGAATCAATACGCTTCGGGAGTGGGCCATTATGGTACCGTCAGGGATCAGGTGATTTTTGCATCCAAGAAAAATGAGGTTATTCAACTGGATAAAATCAACGCAGATCTCAGCAGCAACAACATGAGGCAGATTTATGCCAAGGTGCCCGGGTTGACCATCTGGGAGAGCGACGCCTCCGGTATTCAGACCAATTTGGCCACGCGCGGCCTAAGCCCCAATCGTAATTGGGAATTCAACATCAGGCAAAATGGTGCAGATATATGCAGCGATCTATTTGGATACCCCGAAGCATATTACACGCCTCCTATTGAAGCGGTGGACCAGCTCGAGTTCATCAGGGGGGCAGCCTCCCTGCAATTTGGACCTCAATTCGGGGGCTTGCTGAATTACAGGCTTAAGTTTGCGAAATCCGGTGTGCCCTTTCATTTTGAATCATTTCAGACCCTGGGTTCTTACGGATTGTTTAATTCATTCAATGCGGCAGGAGGCAATACGGGCAAACTGAGCTGGTATGGATATTTTCACAAGCGCAGGGCCGATACCTGGAGGCAAAATAATTATTACGACGTACATACGGCCTATGGTGCCATCCAGTATCAAATCACACAAAAGCTCAGGGTCAAGATCGATTATACCCGGATGAATTACGAGAGTCAGCAACCC
>CAYXKO010000376.1:0-3054 GCA_964465435.1 uncultured Saprospiraceae bacterium
ATCACTGTAGGATTGGCCGCCACGCTGATCGTGACGGGATTTTTAAACATCTCCATGATGTCCACATTGAGGTGTAAATGTGGGGCATGGTGATCGCTGTTGCGAACTTTGGCCACATCTCCATGGGGATCTTTCAGGCTTACGCTTTTTATGTTATTCAGCGTAGGGGCTGAGTACCCTCCAAACAAGCCGATGTGATAGCGAAACCTGCGTGTACCAGTCACTGTATCGAGGGGTGCCACAGAAGATTCCCCTTCCGTTTTGACAAAAATGTAACCGCTGTTCCAGGCCCAATACATACCAGCACCTTCACCTGCCGGATCTAATACTCCTGTTCTTTCAGCTGCAGGACTTACGCTCTTAAGACTATCCACCCCGATAATAAACCTAAACTCCTTGTAATCACCCGCCGGAATGTTTTCAATTTTTACACTGGCATTTTTTCCATCTGCTGACTCAGAAATCAGAAAATAACATTCGTCTTTTGGAACCGTGTAAATGCTGCCGTCTGATTCGACCAAAGAAAAATTACTGACATAGTATCTGAATTCTGAAAAACTCATGTCTTCGCCTGCTGCGTTGGTATAACTTTTACCCAACTCCAGGGATTGACCTCCTGCAAGGTGATCAAATTCGATCTCCAGACTCCCTGAGCCTGAAAGATCATCATCATGGTCATGGCAAGATGTAAAATTTAACAAAGAAATTAACAGAACTGAGGAAAATAAAATGGATATGGAATTGAATTTCATTTTTTTTAAAATTAAAATGTGAATTAATAATAATCAGGGTGACCTTTTGTCAAGATCAGAAAAAGTAAAAAAACTGCAAGCCGGCCCGAACAGAAGACCGCGTGAATCCGGCATTGAGATTTTGTACCAGCGGGATCTGACCATAAAGCCCAAGGTTCAGGCCACTTTGATCCAGTAAATTCAATCCGCCGTGCATCAGCAGTGCTTTGCCGCCAGTTTGATCTACGGCCTCTCCAAATCTAAGATCCGGATCGGTGAGTTCTGCATCCAGTCCCAGGCTTGCCCAAACATCCCTGGCTGTCCAGGGTAGTCTGTAATAAGTTTTTGCCGCTGCGCCAAAACGATTCCCCAGACTGTAGTGATCGCGGTTTGGCCTGGCGAGACGGAAAGAACTTTCTGCACCCACACCAAAGGATTTGCCAAATTGATTCCAGGCCATCATGAACATCCAATCTACAGAACCGGATCCGGGTTGGAGGCCCGGAGGTAAAAGATTTCCATCTTTTACCAGGGCAGCTGACCCCGTAGGCATTTTGATCCCGGCAGCACCATAAAGTGTATGGTCCCATCCGGTTCTACCGGATTTAAATGCATAAAGATAGCCGAGCATCAGGCTGGCATCCCCAAGTTGATGGTAACGAGTCCGGTTGCCTTCTGCTTTCCGAAATACGGATTGAAAAGGAAGCGAGGCAGTCACTACCCAATTGGGCGTAATCAAATAACGGCCCAGGATCTCATAACTGAGAATGGCATCCTGTCTTCTGGGCTCGGAAGAATGGGTTTCGGATTCATAGCGGGCATACATGCAGCGAACGCCGGCAAAATGTCCGGACAAACGGGGCAATAAACCCATTGCTCCTGTGGCAGATGTGCTGCCACAAATATCACAGGCACTTGTGTAACCCGTCACAAAGATCAGGCACACGAAAATAAAGTTTTTCATGTAAATATGTTAGCGTGAGAAAAACGTAAAGAGGATCAAACGTTTTCCAAACCGTCCGGAGGACGAAAAACTCCTGGCTTAAAAGGATGATGCACCCAAGTAGTTACCGCTGGTAAAATGCGTTTTTTTGTCTGAAGAGATCTTATGAAAGAAAAAGAAAAATCGGTTGGTATTTCAAACCAGGAAAGCTCAATCCGTTGTTCTTCCTGTCTGGGATTGCCAATGGGGGTATGGGTCTGATCATATTGTCTGAGTAACAGGGAGAGCCTGCATTTACCCCCGCATTTTCGCTCAGGCTTATTCACATTCACGCATTGCGTCCGGACGATCCAGTCCTGATCCATTTTCCAGCGCACAAAAGTGCCAAACTTCATGGCACCCGGAAGCAGGAAAGCCAAAAGTATCGACCATGCGAAAATGAATCTCATCACAAGACAAAAGTAGCGCTCCCAATAATAGATAACTATATCTATTAATCATTTCACAAAATGATTTTGGTCATTGAGGCATTAGACAAGTGGTCAGGACTTCAGGGACCGGACCAATGCCTCTGCGATGCGCACGCCATCCATGGCGGCAGACAGGATCCCGCCTGCGTACCCTGCTCCTTCTCCGGCAGGAAAAAGGCCCCTGACTCCGGGGTGCTCGCAGCTGTCGCGGTCGCGGGGAATGCGCACGGGGGCGCTGGTCCTCGATTCCGTGCCTACCAAGACTGCTTCCTCGGACAGATATCCCGGTACCTTCTTGCCCAATTGGGCCAGACCCTGACGCAAGCGCTGACTGACCGCAGCGGGCAGCAATTCGTCCAGGCGGGCGGTAAACAGTCCGGGTATGTAGGAACTGCCGGGCAGGCTTTTGCTTTCAGTGCCCCGGATAAAGTCCACCATCCGCTGTGCAGGAGCTTTCTGACTGCCATCCCCACTACGAAACATGGCCTGCTCCACGGAAGCCTGAAAGTACATGCCCTGCAGGATCCCTTCCTTCCTGAATGGCTTGAAATCAGTGATATCCACGGAGGTCACCAGTCCACTGTTGGCGTAGGGCGAATCCCGCCGGGACAGGGACATGCCATTGACCACGATCTCCCCCGGAGCGGTCGCTGCCGGTATGATCAGTCCGCCCGGGCACATGCAAAATGAAAAAACGCCTTTGCCATCCACCTGACAACTCAGGCTGTAGGCTGCTGCAGGAAGCGTATCCGGGCGCAGGTCGCAGTGGTATTGGATTTTATCGATCAGGGATTGGGGATGCTCGATGCGCAGGCCCAGGGCAAAATCCTTGGCCTCCAGGGCCACGTTTCGATCCAGCAGCAGCCGGTAGATATCCCGTGCGGAATGTCCGGTGGCCAGGATGATCTGT
>CAYXKO010000377.1:0-3052 GCA_964465435.1 uncultured Saprospiraceae bacterium
CTCTAATTTGATCAGGATCAACCGGCAGGGGTATCAGATAAAGGCAGGGCCTGAGCGCTTTTATCGCCGATATCTGAAATCATTTGGAATGTTCTCAGACCTGATGAGGACGGTTCTGAAGTTGTTGAGGCCCATTTTGATCAGGCAATTGTACGGACGTTTTCCCAATATGCTTTTACTGGACCTGCTTAGATTGGGATATTATCTGGATATGATGAATTTGGACCATTCGGACGGGGCTAAAATAAATCGTTAAGGCTTGTTATTAAAATGTAAATTTGTCTTGTGGTTATCCCATTTCAGTAGCCATTTAAGCTAAATTAAATCGGTACAAGAGGTATGAATTTAGACAACAGGAAAAATATATTAAACTATATTAATATATTTATTTTATTGTTTATTATATTATTGTCCAATATTCAGGGTCAATCTGTTCTGCGCGGATTGGTGTTGGACAGCAAATCAGGGGAGCCCCTCATCGGTGCAACGGTATTGATCAAAGGCACCCTTCAGGGAGGGGTCACAGATTATGAAGGGAACTTTGTGCTTAGAACGGAACTCAAACTACCCCTGACCCTGGAGATTAGATATGGCGGTTATGCCAGCAAGGAGTTTGGCTATACTGTGAACAACAAATACGAAAAAATCCAACTGGAGGAAGAATCCATACAAATAGAAGCGGTCGAGATTACCGGATTCAGGATCAGCGACAAACAAAAAACCTCACCGTTGACGGTGGAAAGCATGGACCTGATGGCCATTAAGGAGACTCCTGCTGCAAACTTTTATTCCGGTTTGGGAAGTTTAAAGGATGTGGACCTGACCACGGCAAGTCTGGGTTTTACCATCATCAATACCCGTGGGTTTAACAGCACCAATCCGGTCAGGACCTTACAGTTGATCGATGGGGTGGATAACCAATCTCCCGGTCTTAATTTTTCCCTTGGAAATTTCCTGGGCGCCTCTGAGTTGGATGTGCTGAAAGTGGATCTGATCGTGGGTGCCAGTTCGGCATTTTACGGTCCCAACGCATTCAATGGCGTGATCAACATGGAGACCAAAAGTCCTTTTTTTCACAAAGGCACCAGTTCCTATTTCAAAATGGGGGAGCGAAGTTTATTTGAGGGCGGGGTGCGATGGGCAGATGCTTTCAAGAACAAGGCAGGTAAGGAAACCTTTGGACTCAAATTTAATTTTTCTTTCTTCAGGGCCAACGACTGGGTGGCTGACAATCTGGATCCGGTCTTTGATACTCAGACAGGGCGGGATAATCCGGGCGGATACGATGCAGTCAATGTGTATGGCGATGAGTTTCTGCCTGAGTTTGATTACCGGAAATCCCTGATTACCTATCCGGGTCTTAATATTTTTCACCGCAGAGGTTACCGCGAGAAGGATGTGGTGGATTATAATTCCTATAACCTCAAATCCAATTTTGCCTTTCACTGGAGACTCAGGCCATCCAAAGGATACGAATCTCCGGAATTGATCGCAGCCTCCAGTTTTGGAGGGGGCACCACCGTCTTTCAGGGAGACAACCGATTTAGCCTCAAGAACATTAAGTTTTTCCAGCACCGGCTTGAACTCCGCAAACAGGATCATTATTTTCTCCGTTTTTACGGGACCCATGAAGATGCCGGAGATTCCTACGATCCATATTTTACAGCGCTTCAGCTGCAGCAAAGGGCCACCAATACCTTTAACTGGGTGACAGCATACAGCAACTATTGGTCCATCAACGTGGCTCCGCGGATCCGGGCCATGGAAGGGTATCCTAAGGTTTCAGATTACATTGGTAGGCCACCTGGCGAATTTCGCGCGGCGATTGATCTTTTCACACGGGGGATAACCGATTCGCTTTTTGTCTGGCATGCCCTGGCACAGGATTATTCAAACACGGCAAACGCTCAATTAAAAACTAGCAATTTCTTTACGCCCGGTACAGCCGAATTCGATTCCGTTTTCTCTCAGATCACATCCCGGATTGCAGGAAGCGAAGGTGGAACGAGATTCTATGACCGGTCGGCCCTGATTCACTCTCAGGGAGAATATATATTTAAAAACCTGTATTCAGGTGGTTTTCTGAATAATGTCAGCCTGACCACGGGCTATTCCGGAAGATACTACCGACCGGATTCAAGAGGTTCCATTCTTTTGGATACCGGAGGACGTAAGATTGACACCTGGGAATGGGGCCTCTATCTGGGTCCTACATTCACCATGCTCGACAATACCCTTAAATTGAACCTGACTTCCAGGTTGGACAAGAACAAGAACTTTGATTTTCTTTTTTCACCGGCAGCGTCCTTGGTCTATCAGCCCAACCAGAAAGATTTTTACAGGGTATCCTTTTCCTCAGCGATCCGAAATCCCACACTGACGGACCAGTTCCTGAATTACAATGTAGGCAGGGCCATCCTCAGGGGAAATCTGGAAGGGGTGGACAGTCTGATCACTATTGAGTCATTTGTCGATTTTCTCAACAGCGGCTCAAGGGACACCATTGAATATTTCAATATTCCGCCTATTCGCCCCGAACAGGTCCGTACCATAGAGCTGGGCTACCGTACCACGCTCTGGAATCGCTTGTTTCTGGACATGGGCTACTACTTCAGCCGGTACAAGAACTTTATCGGATACCAGTTGGGCATTGACGCTTTTATTCCGACCGGATCAGCCCTTCCCACCTCTGTTCAGGCTTACAGGATCTCCTCCAATGCAAGGGATATTGTCACCTCTCAGGGGTTTTCGATCGGGGTCAATTATTTTTTTGGGGAACACTACGTATTAAAGGGAAATTACTCCTGGAATGTGCTGAATACAAAATCGGATGACCCGATCATCCCCGCCTTTAATACCCCGGAGCACAAGTATAATCTGGGCCTGACCGGACGCGACCTGACCATTTTTGGGGTCAAAAATCTTGGCTTCAGTCTTAACTACAAATGGATCGACGGATTTGTATTCGAAGGCTCCCCGCAATTTACCGGATTTATTCCCGATTACAACCTGACCGATGTACAGGTCAACTGGTCATGGATCAGGCGCAACC
>CAYXKO010000378.1:0-3017 GCA_964465435.1 uncultured Saprospiraceae bacterium
CTTTTGGAGCTCTGTTGTTTTCAGGTGATTCCTATTCCATTCAATTTGACTGATGATTTCTTCTGCTTTGCTGATGCTGCCTGTCAAAAGCCCGACAAAGCGGATCATATCCAAAGCTTTGGTCAAGTCTGTAACATCACTGGTCCATACAGGAAATTCTTCCCGAAGATTTTCAATATCCGCCAGATTATTTTCCTCTTTGTTGGCAATGATCAGATCTGGTCTTAATTCTTTGATCAGGTTTAGTTTAGGGTTTTTGGTTCCTCCCACCTTGATTTTGGTTTTAAACCAATGGGGTGGCCTGCAGCAAAATTTAGTGATGCCAATGACGCGATCTCCGAGGCACAGATCATGAAGAAGTTCAGTTTGGGATGGAACCAGGGAAACAATTCTGACAGGAAGGTTCGGAAGTATCACCTCTTTTCCAACTTGATCGGGATGCCTGAAGTGCATTGTAAATAAATTAGTCCTCTGCAACAAATAATAACCTGGACCCCAAAATGCTTATCCTTTTAATATGGGTATTCAAGGAACTGTTTATGTCTGCCAGCAGTTCCCAGTCACCCGTGCGACGATTCAAATATAAAAATGAGCTTCCTCTTGCACAGATGATTCGACCGAAAGAGTCTATGGCAAAATCCTCAACGCCTGTTGGCATTTCAGCCACTATCCGAATTTTTTCCTTAACTATGTCATATTCTTTCAGGGTCCATTTGTCTTTACTTTGCTTGTGGACATACAAGACTGTTCCGGTCCCTGTCAATTCAAAACATCTTCCTATGTCGGAAGCAAAAACCTTCCTGTTTCCGGATTTTTCGTCGCAGATGGCCAGAAAATTAATACTGTCGACCAGAAAGCAAATCCATTTGGATCCTTCCCAAAATCTGTAGTACCCAATTTTACCGTGCTTGTCCAGAATATTTCTTTTGAATTTTCCTGACTTGCTGTCATAGGCCACCAGGTTTTGTGCACTGTCCTTGTCGGTATTCAGCTGAACGCAGGTTATTTCATCCTGGTAGGCCGGATGTACCCTGGGCGAATAGTCACTGAGATTGTGAGCAATGATTTTTTTATATGAATTGTCTTTCAGGTCAAATTCTATAATGTCGGGATCAATGCGACCTGGAAGTACGACGGAAGCAAGAAATTTTGATTCTGAAATAAAGCTTGGTTGGTTATTATAGGAGTTTGGATTGAATGCGCTCAGGTACTTAAGGCTTTTAATGCTCCAGCTGCTATCGGATTTAAGTTGTGTCTCAGCAAAAAAGAGTTTCGTTACAGGTAACTGGGCATTACTTGTGCCCAATCCTCCAATGCCAATAATCAGACTTAAAATTTTATTCTTCAATTAAAATTTATTGGGTGATGTAAAAATTCGCTTCCAATTGATTCCGTCTTTCAGACTTGCATTGTTGAGACTAAACCAGATCAAAATGGGCTTGCCCACAATGTGGTCTTCGGGAACGAATCCCCAGGCCCTGGAGTCCTCTGAGTTCCTTCGGTTGTCGCCCATGGCCCAATAGTAATTCTGTTTGAAGGTATATGAGTTCGTCTCCTGTCCGTTTATCTTTATTTTTCCATCGACCACTTCGAGCTGGTTCCCTTCATATACATTAATGATTCTTTCAAAAAATGCCAGATTCTCTAAAGTCAGATTTACAGACACACCTGACTTGGGTATCCAAATGGGACCATAATTGTCAAATGTCCAGCCTTTTTGTCCCGGGGGGAACACCTGGTCGTCATTCATTTCCAGGGGAATTAATTCAATATCCGGCCCCATGGCCTTTACTTTGGCGACTTGCTCTTCATCCAGGTACAGCAATCCGGATTTGATATTGGGGTCGTAAATGTTTATACCCCATTCGCCCAGCTTTTTTAAGTTAATCGATGTCTGACTTGCCTTTAGAAGGTAGGCATGCTGCATATGTGTAGGATTCTGAGCCTTTTGTCCATTGATAAATAACTGCCGGTTTATGATTTGCAGGCTGTCGCCCGGCAAGCCAACACAACGCTTGATATAATGGTCTTTTTTATCCACAGGTCTGACCCTGAGGGAGGCACCTCTGCAATCATCTGCAGCATATGGACTTAATTTCAATTGAAATGCAGCCCAGGACCTCTGTTTTCCGAGGTACACGCTGTCACCAACCGGCCAGTTGAATACAAAAGGGTCATTTCTTTTGATGTCCACCAATTTGGGAAGCCTTCTGTATTTTAAACTGGGTTTTTTTAGGTAGGATTCGCTCCCAATGACCGGAATGGTGTTGTGCAGCAAGGGCAGCATGGCAATCGTCATGGGCATTCTGATTCCATAGTGTACTTTGGATACCAAAAGAAAGTCTCCCACCTTTAATGATCCCTCCATGGAAGGAGTGGGAATCACATAGGCTTCAAGGACAAACATCCTCAAAAAAGCAGCAGCAAATACAGCAAATATGATTGACTCCACCCATTCCCTCAATGCTGATTTTGCATAAGGGCTTTGGTTACGGATTCGGTGATAGCGCACACTGTCCTTTTGTTTATGGGCTTCATGAAGCGAGTGGATAAATTCCTTCTCCTTCAAATATGCTGGTTCCACATATTTGTCCTGACTGTTTTTCGCTATCAGGGCAAAACTCAGGGGAGGGCAAATAACGGCCAGTGCGGAGTCAGAAAATTTCATTTTTCTGAAAGAGCGCACCAGATCTACACTCATACCGGCAAGAATAAAAATATTCACAATGGGAAAAAGGAGCCATAGGGCGTGTGAGGGTGACCGGCCAATAGCTCTGCACCATTCAGCGAAATTAACTCCGGGGATCCATGCTTTCTGGGCTTCTATTCCCATCTTTGGAAAGATCAGGTAAAGTCCGGCACAAAGCAATAAATACAAGAAAATCAAAAAAATAATAAAGGACATGGAATTAAAATATGATAATTGGGGCAAATATAGCTAATTCTGTAAGGGGAGACCGCTTTTCAGACCAACCGGGTGCTTTGCAGTCCCAAATCCCCGATTTAAACGACTAAAG
>CAYXKO010000379.1:0-3000 GCA_964465435.1 uncultured Saprospiraceae bacterium
ACCAGAACCGCCGCCCCGACTACCTCAAGGCCATCTGGAACGTCATCAACTGGGACGAAGTCAGCAGAAGATACCATGAGGTCATCCCCAAAAAGAAGGGAAAATTTGACGATTGGCCTGAGATCAAGACCTTTCACAAAAGCCTTTCTGAGACCTTTCACCCGAGTGAATCAGGCGACCTGAAGCCGGTCAAAAGCCGGAGTGCCGAGCTGGTTCAAAATGCAACTGCTCTTTCAAAGTCGAAAATCCCGGCACAATTTGACAACAAGGCTGTGAGGGATGCAATAAAGACGCTGGTCGCTAATACCAAAGCGGTAGACAAGCTGGTCAGGAGCAAAGCAACCGACAAGAAGATCACCGCAGGATTGACTCAGCTTCACGACACTTTTCACACCATTGTGGAGGAGTGCTCACACGACATTCATTGATCCCTTAGCGCCGGAGAGATCCGGTAAAGGCCTGACTCTGGTCTGAATTCATTGGATTCATCAGTATGTTTTGGAATCCTCCGGGATCTTAATTGTTTTGTGATTTATAATCCGGAGTGATCCCTCTTGGCGGCCAAGTAAACGAGTATGGGTTTCCTGACCAGAATCAGGGATACAAGCAGCAAGAAAAAAGCCATCAGGAAGGGGGCGCCCGGAAATTGAAAGGATTGGCCGGGTCTGGTCCCCCAGTGGAATAACTGGGTCATCAGCAGGGGACCAATGATCGCTGTCACACTCATAAGTGAGGTCATCCCTCCCTGTAACTCTCCCTGCGCATCGGCAGGAACCTGATTGGCCACCATACCCTGGATGGAAGGCCCCGCAATGCCGCTAAGAGAAAAGAAAAACATGATGAGATACATCTGGTAACCATCGCTGGCAAAAGCATAACTCAAATAAGAAACTAAGGCGACCGACATCCCGATGTAAATGGAACGGACCGGACCGAGACGGGGAATCAAAATGCGGGTCAGGCCTCCCTGCACAATGGCCATCATCAGGCCTACAAATGCAAGGGAAAGTCCGACCTGGGTATGATCCCAGGAAAATTTATGCATCGTATAAAATGGCCAGGTGGACTGAAGTGAATAATGGGCCAGATAGATCAGAAAAAGGACTGCAATAAAATTGCGCAGGACGGGGTAACGCACCAGTACCCTGAAAGTACCCACCGGATTGGCCCTTTTCCAACTGAAGCTGCGGCGGTTTTCCTTTTTTAAGGATTCGGGCAGGGTGAAAAATCCAAATAAGAGATTGGCAAAGGCCAGTGCAGCTGCTCCAAAAAAGGGGATCCTGGTGCCAAAGGTACCCAGGAAGGCACCGAGGAGAGGCCCCACGATGAAGCCTAGTCCGAAAGCAGCACCGATCATTCCAAAATTCTGAGCTTTCTTGTCGGGCGTGCTCAGATCGGAAATAAAAGCAGCGGCAGTGGAGAAAGATGCTCCCGTAATTCCTGCCAGCATCCTGCCCGCAAACAGCCAGTAAATATCAGGGGCAAAACCCTGCAGAAGGTAATCCAGACCAAATCCAAACAAGGATAGCATCAATACCGGACGGCGCCCAAACTGATCGCTCAGACCTCCCATGACCGGAGCGCACAGAAACATCATCATGGAATAGGCCATCGCCATCCAGCCGGCATAGGATGAGGCATCGCTGAGACTCTTTCCGGTCAACTCCCTGATGAGTTCCGGCAGGATTGGAATGATGATCCCCAATCCGGTCACATCAATCAATACGGTCAGAAAAATGAAAACAAAGGCTTTGTTCATCCTTTTGAGGCTTAGAATGCAAATATACCCAGGTCTAGCTTACAATGAAAGGAAGTTATCCGGGATTGATGGTCCTGCCGGGTGGCTTAAAGATGAAATTCTGGTAAAGTGATGATTGGATCGGGCCGGTTTAAAAGAATATGCATGGTTTCAATGGCTCCCTGCCAAGTTAGAACGGGAATCTTACCACTAAGTCCTATTTTTGCGGAAATTCAAATCTGATGGAGTACAATCACCGGGAAGTGGAAGCCCGATGGAAAAGCAAGTGGGACGAAGATCAAACCTATAAAGTAAGCAACGACAGCAGCCTTCCCAAGTATTACGTACTGGACATGTTTCCGTATCCCTCCGGCTCGGGACTGCACGTAGGCCATCCCCTTGGTTATATTGCATCGGACATCATCGCCAGGTATAAAAGGATGAGCGGTTTCAACGTACTTCATCCCATGGGTTTTGATGCCTTTGGATTGCCGGCAGAGCAATACGCCATCCAGACGGGAATTCATCCTGCTGAATCCACCCGGCAAAACATGCAGCGGTACCGGGATCAGCTTCACAACATCGGTTTGAATTATGACTGGAGCCGGGAGGTCATCACCTGCCAGCCTGAATATTACCGCTGGACCCAGTGGATCTTCCTGCGTCTTTTTGAGCACTACTATGACACTGCTGCACAACAGGCCCGACCCATATCCCAATTGACCGATCATTTCAGCAAACAGGGCACTCTTGGAATGACAGCCCACGGCCTGGAAGAACTTCAGTTCTCTGCAGAAGCCTGGAACCAGATGTCTGAGACTGAGCAATCAGATGTCCTGATGAATTACAGACTGGCTTACAGGAAGCTGTCTTATGTCAACTGGTGCGAAGCCCTGGGCACTGTCTTGGCCAATGATGAGATCAAGGACGGAGTTTCTGAACGGGGAGGGTATCCCGTCGAAAAAAAACCCATGATGCAATGGGCGCTGAGGATATCAGCTTATTCTGAAAGACTGCTCCGGGACCTGGACGATCTGGAGTGGAGCGAATCACTGAAGACGATGCAACGCAACTGGATTGGTAAATCCACGGGCGCGCTCGTCCGTTTTGGAGTGGAACATTCCTCAGAAAGCCTCGAAATATTCACAACCCGACCCGATACCATTTACGGTGTAAGCTTCATGGTATTGGCTCCTGAACACCCACTGGTAGCTTCTTTTACCACGGAAGAACAGAAAAAGGACGTGGACCAGTATTTGGAC
>CAYXKO010000380.1:0-2999 GCA_964465435.1 uncultured Saprospiraceae bacterium
AGGACAACAGGAGGAGCATACGCGAGGATCTCAGGTCTTCAGGCAGCAAGGCATAGGCAATCAGATTGACTATGAAACCACCTGTTGCGCTGATCAGAATATCCCTGAAATAGAATCTCTTGTCGTATAAGCCATTGAAATAATTGGACAGTATCCAAAGAATTGTAAAAAGGATGGCGTTCGTCCAGAATGCGATGGGTAAGAAATGGTAATCCGTATGAAAATAAATCCTGGACCACAACTTTTTTAGGCCAAAAATCCCGGCCAGGATAAATCCCGCATCAATCGTGAAAGGAGCAACTTGAAAAAGTATTTGCTTTAGCCAGGATAGACTGCCTTTGATAAAAATACCCAGCCGGATCAAAAAAATAAAACCCAACTGACTGGCACCGGTAAAGTAACGGTTGGCAAAGATCATCATGGCCTGATAGAAAGCTTTGTGATAGCTCAGGCTGGCTTTCCTGGTACTCTCCCCTTTGTAATGCACGATCCTGGTGTCTGCCAGGTAAGCGATCTTATGACCCGCCCTTCTGATCCGGGTGGACAGGTCTATGTCCTCGCCATACATAAAGTAGGCTTCATCAAATCCCCCGATCCGGTCCAGAATGGATTTCCTGGTAAAAAAAAACGCTCCGGTAAGCACCTCGATCTCGTCGTGGTTCTCTTCGTATTTCAGGTGTCCCAGGTAATAGCCGTTAAACAAGGAAGAATGGGGAAAAAACTTATGAAGACCCAACATTTTGCAGGCAGAAACCCAGGGGCTGGGAAATCCGCGCTTTGATTCAGGCAGAATTTCACCCGACCCATCAATCATCATGACGCCGCAAGCCCCGGCATCAGAGTGAGCATCCATATATTGGAGACATTTTTCAAATGAATCCTCTCGTACCAGCGTGTCCGGATTCAGAAAGAGTACGTATTCTCCTGTGGCCTGCCGTAGAGCCAGGTTATTCGCCCTGCCAAATCCAAGGTTTTCTCCAGGCTGAACAAGTCGGACTTTGGGATAATGAGTCCTGATCATATCGCAACTGTCGTCAGCGCTGTTGTTATCGACGACGATCACTTCTGCCGGAATGTGCTCCAGGGCCTTGAACACCGACGCCAGACAACGCTCCAGGAAATAGCGCACGTTGTAACTCACTATGATCACTGACAACCTCAAGCCTAAATATTGTCTTTGGGGTGATAGGGTATTCTTGCTGCCAGGGACCTGCTCAGGGTAAATTCATCTGCATATTCCAGCTCCGAGCCAAAGGAAATGCCACGTGCTATCATGCTCAGCCGGATCCCTTCCATGCCTGCCTGACGGCTTATGTAATAGACCGTTGTGTCCCCTTCGATGCTGGGCCTTAATGCTATGATGATTTCCCGGGGTGCCTGGGAGGACACTCTTTTCACAAGTCCTGCAATATTTAGCTGGTCAGGACCGATCCCCTCGATGGGACTGATCAATCCTCCCAAAACATGATAAAGCCCTTTGTATTGCTGGGTTTCCTCAATAGCCATCAGGTCGCGGACGGATTCAACAAGACAGATGGTGGTATGGTCTCTGGCAGGGTTTGAACATATTTCGCACACCTCAGAGTCAGAATAGGCAAAACAAATACTGCATTCCTTCAGCCCTTCCACCATGCGCAGGATGGACTCAGCCAGACGCTTGCTTTTGGAAGGCTCCTGCTTAGCAAGAAAAAGTGCCAATCTCAATGCGGTTTTCCGGCCAATGCCCGGCAGGGCGCTCAGAGACTCCACAGCCTCCTGAATGAGGGCAGAGGTATATTTCATGGGCGTAAAATTACAATATTAAATAATATATAATACATTGAAGACAGCTCCAGGTATTTTTTACAGAGTCGGGAAATTCATTTCTGTAAAAACGCTTAGTTTTACGGGTCTATTCTGAAACAAATCAGATTGTCACAGAAAAAAAGGAAAATATGGCAGAAGTAATCAGAATGCCCCGGCTTAGCGACACCATGCAAACGGGATTTATCAGGGTTTGGCATAAAAAGGTTGGGGATAAGGTCGCTCCCGGTGATGTTATGGCTGAGGTGGAAACCGATAAAGCCACGATGGACCTGGAGGCATTTCAGGAAGGAGTTATTTTGCACATAGCCGTACCGGAAGGTGAGGTGGCCGTGGACGGCGTCATTGCCGTGATTGGAAAAGCCGGCGAGGAATTTGCCTCTCTTTTGCAACCTGCAGCACAAACGCCCGCAGCACAGCCAGCAATAAAACCAGTTGAGACAGCCGCTCCGGCCCCTGAGCCCGCTTCTGCAGCAAACATTCCATCCACCACTCCCCTCGCGGACACTGCTGACAACCGCATCAAGGCCTCCCCATTGGCAAAATCCATTGCCAAAGAGGCCGGATTGGACCTTAAATCCGTCCAGGGCTCCGGAGAGCAGGGAAGAATCATAAAAAAGGACATTGAAGACAAACTGAAATCCACTCCGGCTCCCTCTGCAGGACCCGTTGCCCCGGTCTCCCTGGGCGACAAGGTGGTAGCGGTGAGTCAGATGAGACGAACCATCGCTCAAAGACTTTCCGACAGTAAATTCTCCGCACCCCATTTCTATCTGACCATGGAGATAGATATGGACAATTGTGTTGCGGCCCGCAATCAAATCAATCAAATCTCGCCTTCCAAAATCTCATTCAACGACCTCATCGTTAAGGCATGTGCCACTGCCCTGAGGCAAAATCCGGGCGTGAACGTTTCCTGGAAAGGCGATACCATGGTGTATCACCAGGACATTCACATTGGAGTGGCCGTGGCCATTGAAGATGGATTGGTCGTCCCCGTGATCCGCCACACCGACCAGAAGTCTCTGTCACAGATCAACCAGGAAATAGCGGACAAGGCCCAGAGATCCAAGGATCGCAAGCTGGGTTTGGACGAGATGCAGGGCAATACTTTCACAATTTCCAACCTTGGCATGTATGAAATCGAAGACTTCACTGCCATTATCAATCCGCCTGATGCCTGTATTCTGGCAGTA
>CAYXKO010000381.1:0-2996 GCA_964465435.1 uncultured Saprospiraceae bacterium
GATTCCATCCGGATCTTTGGTCAGTTGGATCTGGCGGACGAGCAGGATTACAGGGGAGCCCTGGATAGTGCCCTGGCGACCATAACAAGGGTGATGCAGGATGCGCGAAAAAAAAATATGGCGCGCGGATTGGCCTTCGCCCAATTGAAAAAAGCCGACCTGCTGCTCAAAAAATCCGATTACCCCGAAATTGAGGGCCTGCTGGCAGAAGGTTATCTCATCGGAGCTTCACTGAAGGACAGTCTGATCATGGGCCTGTCGCACACCCAGAGATCACAGTATAACAGAACACTGGGAAATTACGAACCGGCGATATCCTCCCTGCTGAAGGCCCTGGAATGCTTTTCTCCCACACATCACGAACTCTACATTGGGATAGCCTACAATGATCTTGCCCACATCTATTCAAAGATCAGCGATTTTGAACAATCCATTGATTATGGTTACAGGGCGTTAAAGGTGTTTGAAAGAATCGGCGACAGAAAGGAAACCGCCAATACGCTTAACAATATTGCGATCAATTACTTCAGGCTGAATCAAAAGTCAAATGCCATCGACCTGTTTAAGAAAGCCCTGGGCATTCAGGAGGAAATAGGAGACCAGAAGCGGATCGTTTCCACCCTGGGCAATCTCGTGGTGGCGTATTCGGGAATTTCCCTGGACTCTGCCATCGCCTACCAGGAGAAGGCGCTTGCCCTGGTCGGTAAACTCGGTATCAAATCGGCACAGGCCCAGTCCTTCAGCCAGACGGCCGTCCTCTACGAACGCAAGAAGGAATTTCAGAGATCGCTGGATTATTTTCAAAGATCGCTGGTGCTTTACGAGGAGATCCGGGATGTCAGCAAAATGGCTTCCCAGAGCATCCATTGCGCTACGCAGGCCATGCATCTGAATGATTCCCTTCTGGCGGAAAATTATTTTGACCGGGCCTTCAGATATGCCGGTGAAACCGGGGACCTCGGCCTTTGGCAGAACTTTCACCTGGCGCGATCGGGATTTTATCAGCATTTCAATAATTTTCAAAGGGCACTGTGGCACTACAAGGAGAGCGTCGTATGGAAGGACAGCATGCTGAATGAAAGGACCGGTGCAAGGATCGCAGAACTCGGGATCCAGTACGAGACACAGAAAAAGGAACTGATGCTGGCCAATTCCCTCGAAGAGCAAAAAAGGAAGGAATCCGAGCTGCAGTTGAAAAACAAGGAATTGAGCATTGTCCGCTTGTTGAACTGGAAGAACGAACAGGAATTGCTGCTCAGTGAAAAAGAACAGGAACTTCAGGACCTGCGCATCTCGGAACTCTCCATTGAAAACAACCGGAAGGAACTGATCAACCAAAACCAATTGCAACAGGTAGAATGGCTCGAAAAGGAAAATAGGATCAAGCAAAAGCTGATCGATCAGAAAAATATGCTGATAGCGATCAGTTTGTTGGCTGTGGCGGGCCTCATCGGATTGGGTTTTCTGGTCTATAACCGCTTCAAGCTAAAGAACGAAATCAACGCAAGGATCGCGCAGGACAAGGTCAGGGACCGCATAGCCCGGGACCTGCACGACGAGATAGGCAGTGCGTTGACCAGCATTCATTTGCTGAGCATCAGCACAGAGCATCAGCTGGATCAGGATGGCCCGGATGCAAGGGAATCCATACGGGAGATCCGGACCCAGTCGAAAAAGATACAGGGCAATATGAGCGACATCGTATGGGCCCTGGGCTCAGACCATGCCGGGATGGAATCGCTGTGCCAGAGGGTCAGGGAATTTGCCGCACGGAATTTTGAACTGGCAAATGTCAAACTGCACTTTCAGCAGGATCCCAGACTGAATGAGGAATCGCTTGGCCTGGAATTGAGAAAGGAACTGATCCTGATCAGCAAGGAGATGATCCACAATGTCATCAAGCATGCCAATGCCCAAAATGCACATGTGGAATTTTCCAGATCCGGAAACGGCATAAAATTGAGGGTCATGGATGATGGACCCGGATGGACGGGTCAGCAAAGCACCGGTACCGGTTTGAAGAGTATGCAGGAGCGTGCTGGGAGGATCGGCGGTACATTTCGATTGTACCGGGAAGATTCCAGAACGATCGCGGAGGTCGTGGTGCCCTGACATGATTATGTGAGCCCCGGATCTGGAGGGTGGAGTTTAACTTTGCACTAAATATTTCAGAAATGGTCAGAATATTGATCTACGAGGATAACGAAAGTCTCAGGCGCAGTTTGCATTCCTTCCTGCAGATGAATCGGGAATATGAAGTGCTCCATGCCTTTGAGAGCCCCGTTAATATTTTGTCTGACCTGGAGGTCATGAAGCCGGATCTGATCCTCATGGACATCGACATGCCCGGTATGGACGGGATCACCGCGGTCAGGACCCTGAGAGGCAAGGGTCATCAGATACCCGTGATCATGCTGACCATTTTTGACGACGACGACCACATCTATCAGGCCATTTGTGCGGGTGCATCCGGATACCTGCTCAAAAGCGATGTCGAAAACATCAGTCCTTCCATCCGCGATGTGTTGAACGGGGGCGCTCCGCTTACGGGCAGCGTGGCTAAGAAAATATTGAATGCCATGTCGGGCAGACCCCAAAGCACACCAGATCCTGTCGAAAAATTGTCGGAGAAGGAAAATCTGATCCTGCAGGAATTGGCCAAGGGTCAAAGCTATAAGATGATCGCCGATCATCTGCAGATCAGCATCGATACGGTGCGGACCCATGTCAAAAAGATCTACCGGAAACTGGAGGTCAACAGTGCCACCGAAGCCATTTACAAGAGCAGGTCTCATTTGTTGAGCGGCCTGTTGTTGTAGGAGTTTCACCCGGCAGGAACCGTTCTGAATAATTGCACTGATTGCTTTTTGTGCAATCCGGAGTGCGTGGATGGTTTTCAGAAGTTATACTGGAGCAGTGTGGAATAAGGTAAATGTCAAAGTCACACCTGTCCTAAATAATTTATGTTATTTAACTTTCCCACTTTTTGTCGCGCA
>CAYXKO010000382.1:0-2995 GCA_964465435.1 uncultured Saprospiraceae bacterium
CGCAGCACCTTTTTTTGGCACGCAGGTGGTCGATCGCTTCGGATACGAAGTGCACTGGTATGTTTTTGCCGGCGTGACCCTGCTGGCTACGCTGTTGATGTATGCCATCCGAAATTCTGACAAGGCCAACCTTCAGAAAGTGGTTTGATCCTACCTCAAAACCACAAACTTCCCATGATGCACTTTGCTGCGGTTTTTGTGCAGCACCAGATAATAAACACCCGGCGGAAGTTCGCTGATATTCACCTGTGCCAGTTGACGGACTGAATGAGTTCGCTCCGAAAGGAGTGTTCTGCCATCCGCATTCAGAATCTGTATCATGTCAAAACCCTGTTCGTTCTGCACCATCAGAAATTCAGCCGCAGGATTGGGATAGATCTTTGTGTCGGATGCCCGCGGATCAAGGGATGAAAGCGTACAGGGTGCCCCCTCTGTATCTGCCATCCGCGGCGCAAAAAAACGGATGACATTTTCAAGCCTCATGACGATGTTGTCCACCTGATGTCCACCGGTAGCAGGATTAAGAACCTGCGCCAGGCAATCGGCTGCATTGGGCTTGCGGTCGTACTGAAGATATCCCTTCAGGCCAAAATCTGTCAGGGATTTGTTGTAGCTTTTTTCCATGGGATCAGAGCCCATGCAAAAGGGGCGGCTGATGATGCTCTGGCAGCCGGCCAGGGATGAAAAACAGGCGCTGGTCCCTGACAGGATCCTGTCGGTTCCAATAGGGACCACCAGATCGTTGGTCTGATGAAAGAGATACAGGGCCGGTAAAAATGACTTTGCACCGGTCCGGGCAAAAAGGTCAAACCAACTGCATCCGTAAAATGCGGCCACGCCCCGGATCTGGTAATCACGGTTCTTGAGCGGATCCAAATCTGCGACTAGATCCGGTCTGGACAGGTCCATTTGGGCGATGGAAGCGTTAAACCCGGGTTGGCGGATGCACAGGTCCTCATAGATCCTGTTTGGAGCCCTCACAGAAGCCAGGTTGCCCAGCTGATCGGGATACTCATCCGGATGATCGAGAAATCCGGCACCCAACACCGTAATGGCACCTGCGCTCTCGCCCAGCAAAAAAATATTCCTTCTGTCGATCCGGTACTGCGGAACCGAGATCAGAAACCTGATCACCCGGTGCACATCCTGGACGGCCCGGAACCATCCCCTGTACCATTCTGCCGTGTCGCTCATGTTCAGACAATCCCAGGGCGTATTCAACAATTGGGTCACGTTGCAATGCACTTCCGAAGAGGTCTGAAACATGCCCAGCCTGTAGTCGATGCTCGCAGTCGCGTAGCCTCTTGCTGCAAATTCCTTCATTGCGGTCGGCAGGAGTCCGTCCTCCTTGCTTCCTGCCAGAAATGCGCCGCCATGAACCGCGATAAGCAGTGGCCTCCCGCAATCCGGAGGATTGTCGTTTTGCGGCAGACACAGGTCCATGAGCAGGTTTCTGCTGACGCCGTTGTAATCAGCGGCCTTGCCATAGACCAGGTTTTTCCTCAGCTCAAAGCTGTATTGCGGGCTGATCCATTTCTGGCTCAGAACCATCCGCACCTGTACAGAAAAGATCAGGATCAGGGCAAGCATTTTATTCATGATCAGATCGAATTTTATTTTCAAAAGAAAGGAATTTCTGAAAATCCAAATAAAAGAAAAAAGCAGCCCCTTAGGAACTGCTTTTTCAAAAAAGTTAAAACTTCATTATTTCCACATGCAGATGATGCCACCCATGAGCGCAAGGGTGATGGTCCAGTATGCGCCGTTGATGAAGGAAAGTTTCATGGATTTTTTCTCGTACATGCCATTGGTGGCTATGACCGGGAAAATCAGAAAGATGCCTGCGATGGCACCGTGCAATGCCCCATGACCGAAGGTCCTGAAATCATTGGCATAAAGGCCGGATCCGGTAAATTGATCCAAAACAGCCTGAGCCGCATCTTTTCTGGCAGGATCTGTCAGGGCATCCATCAGGGCACTTTGCACTGAGAATTGATGAATGGCAATGGGGTTCATTGAAGCAGCCAGCATCAGTGAAAACAACAGGGACAGGCCCATCGTCTTTGCTATGTTAAAATCCTTTTCGATGATTTCCCTGGTCAGTCCGGTCTCTCGCATCCAGAGCGTACCCATGACTTTCTCGTGATAGTAAATGAAGCCCGTGATGGTGGGCACCAGCGCAGCCACAATAATTGCAATCCAGTTCATAAAGTTGTTTTTGTTTGTTTAAAAAAATGAAATTGATTCTTTAGCAAGAAGATCATTTGATCTTGTTTAGTTTCTGTAGCAGGTTTCCATCGCGGGTCCTCAGTTCGATCAGGTATTGTCCTTCCTGGACACCCGTCAGCCTGGTGGTAAACACCTGCTGGCCCTGCATGAAATGCGTTTTCTCCATCAGGGTCCGGATCTTTCTGCCTTCCAGGTCCAGCAGGTTGATCTGGACGGCCTGATCCGCATTGAGCGTGAAAGGAATGTTCAGCTCAGAGGAGGCAGGATTGGGAAACAAGGGATGGAGTTCACTGCGAATGGGATTTTCAATGTCCGTACCTTCCGCATCATCGGTATTGAGGACGAGGTTTTCGTCACCGGCCTGATAGAGGACAAAGGTGATGGGTAAATAAAACATCTCATCCGCTGTGCCTTCTCCCCAGGTCACCGGTTTGGGAGGAATGTTTGGATTCACGGGATTGTCTTCGGTATTGTCGTAGGTGGCAAATGCGTGTATCTCCGATCCGGCAGGCAAGACGATCAGCTTTTTAAAATAATAACCGCCCTGCCAGTTGAAATCCCATTCTCCGATCCGGATCAGCGGAATCTGGCTGCCATCCGGCAGTTTTGCGTACACCTCCCAATCCTTGCCGAGCATGTGGCAATGGGGCCAGATGCCGACCAGGCTTACCTTCAAGGGAACCCGGCATACTGCGTGAAAATTCTTGACCTGGGTGGCTGGAATGACGAAGGAACCATTGACCAGAGCGGTCGGCAGAAGGATCTT
>CAYXKO010000383.1:0-2987 GCA_964465435.1 uncultured Saprospiraceae bacterium
ATTTTCATTCTGAACACCTCAGACAAGGAAGAAGCCTTGAAGCTCTTGGATATGGACCCTGCTGTACACAATAAATTGCTGGAGGCCGAACTATATGACTGGTATGGTTCAGCAGCCCTGCCCGAGTATCTGAAGGCTTCGGACAAGATCTGGAAAAAATCTCACTGATCCGTCTGAGATCAATCGCGAATGGCGGCCACTCCGGGCAGTATTTTGCCCTCGAGTAACTCCAGCATGGCACCTCCTCCGGTGGAAACAAAGGACACTTCGTCCTGAAGGCCAAAGCGGTTGACCGCTGCCACCGAATCGCCCCCGCCCACCAGCGTAAAACAACCCTGGGAGCTCGCTTCCGCCACTGCCTTGGCCACTTCTTCGGTTCCGCGGGCGAAAGGCTCCATTTCAAAGACACCCATCGGACCGTTCCAGATGATCGTTTTAGACTTGAGGATAAATTCGCGAAAGACCTTGATGCTGCGGGGACCAATGTCCAGCCCCATATAGGTTTCCGGAATGCTGATATCCTGAGTTTGCACGGTCCTGGCATCCGCACGAAAAGCATCCGCCGCCACAGAATCCAGAGGCAACACGAGCTTTACATTTTTCTCCTTTGCCTTCTGCATGAGCTCCAGCGCCAGGGCAAGTTTATCCTGCTCGCAAAGGGAATTGCCGATCGCATAACCCTGAGCGGCAAAGAAGGTATAAGCCATTCCACCGCCGATGAGGATCTGATCGCACTTGTCGAGCAGGTTGGAAATGAGTTCTATTTTATCGGACACCTTGGCTCCTCCGAGGATGGCCGTCAGGGGCCGTTCAGGATGATCCATGACCCTCGCGGCACTTTCGAGTTCTGCCTGCATCAAATGCCCAAAGCCCTTGTGGTCCTTGTCGAAGAAGCGGGCTATGGTGGCCGTGGTGGCATGCTCCCTGTGAGCCGCGCCGAAGGCATCATTTACGTAATAATCGCCCATTTTGGCCAGGCTGGCAGCCCATTCGGGATCTCCTTTTTCTTCCTGCTTGTTGAACCGGGTGTTTTCAAGCAACAAAAGCTGTCCGTCGGCCAGCTGTCCGATCTTGGCCAGGCTGTCCTCGCCCCCGCAATCGCCGGCAAAAAGGACTTCCCGACCCGTGAGCTCAGCAAGCCGGACGGCCACGGGTGCCAGTGAAAAACGCGTCCTGTCTATGCTGCCGTCCGGCAACAAAGACTTGAGGGGCCTGCCCAAATGAGACATCAGGATGACCCGTGCACCCTGGTCTATCAGGGCTTGCAACGTGGGCAGGGCTTTTTCTATCCGGGTATCGTCCGTGATCTTCCCGGTCGCATCGATGGGCACGTTAAAGTCCACCCGAAGCAATACTCTTTTGGAGCGAAGATTCCAGTCTTTCATGATTTCCGATTAAAGCATTTTTGCGGTCAGGGCATAAATATCGGCCAGACGGTGAGAATATCCGCTTTCGTTGTCATACCAGGCCGTGATTTTGATCAGCTGGCCGCCGGCCTCCGTGAGTTCCGCATCAAATATGGCGCTGTGCGGATCTCCGATGATGTCGCTGGACACCAGCGGGTCTTCCGTGTAGCGGATGATGCCCCGGTATTCGTTTTCAGAGGCGGCCCGGAAAACACGGTTGACCTCTTCACTGCTTGCGCTTTTGGATACTCTGCAAAACAACTCGATCAGGGACCCGGTGATGACGGGCACCCGGTAGGATGAAGCAAACAATTTTCCCTGGATGGCAGGATATACCGCTTCCACCGCCTTGCTGGCACCGGTACTGGTGGGAATGATGTTCTGTGCTGCCGCCCTGGCCCTTCTCAGGTCCTTGTGCGGGGCATCCTGCAGCCGCTGATCCTGGGTGTACGCATGAATGGTGTTCATGTTGGCAAACTCAATGCCCCAATGCTCGTCTATCAGTCTGACAAGTGGGGATAGACAATTGGTCGTGCAGGAGGCATTGGAAATGATAGCTTGGGAGGCTTGCATCTGATGTTGGTTGACGCCAAGAACAAAGGTCGGTATGCTCTCGTCCTTGGGAGGAGCGGAGATGATGACTTTGGAAGCTCCGGCTTTCAAATGGGCGCCTGCAGTATCCTGGCTGAGGTTGATGCCGGTGCACTCCAGGACAATATCCACCCCCAGGTCCTTCCAGGGCAGGACAGCCGGATCCTTTTGGGCAAAGGCCGGGATCTTATGGCCATCTATGCTGATGAATCCGTCCCCGTGTCCGACCTCACTGGGTGCCTGCCTGTGGGCAGTATCGTATTTGAACAGATGGGCCAGGGTACGGGTATCCGTGAGGTCGTTGATGGCGACCAGTTCGACCTCGTTTTTTTCAAGCAGGGCCCTGTAACACAACCTGCCTATTCGTCCAAAACCATTGATTGCAATTCTCTTTTTCATAATTAATTGAAGCTCAATATTACTTGTAGAAAATTATTTTTTAGGCAAAAAGTTTACCACAAATTGAAATTCGCATATATTTGCAGCTCTTTTTGAAAATCTGCCCCGTTCGTCTATCGGTTAGGACACAAGATTTTCATTCTTGTAAGAGGGGTTCGACTCCCCTACGGGGTACCAAGCCGGTCAAAAGCCGGCTTTTTTATTTTACCCCGCCCCCATCCCAATTTTTGCACCGGATTCGGTCGTGCCCCGGAGGGCCCGGGTCCCGATTTTAAGAGATTCAAAAGCAGAAACACCTCCCCGGACCACTCATTGCCTGCTTCTTATGACAAGTCGCGCACAGGACCACCTTTTGGCGATACCGGATCTCAGAAAATTTCTAAAAAAAATAAAAGCAGGAATTTCTCGGCCATTCGATTTTTATTTAGATATTTGTCTAAATATTGAATTATCCATTCATGGACTTACTCTTCAAAGCCCTCAACGACGCCACCAGGCGACAGATCCTGGACCTGCTGCGCGAATCGGATCTGTCCGCCGGAGAGATCGCCGAGAAGTTCAATATCAGCAAGCCGAGCATTTCCCATCACC
>CAYXKO010000384.1:0-2959 GCA_964465435.1 uncultured Saprospiraceae bacterium
GGACATCATCAATTCCAGTTCAGCTCCGCTGGATGCAAAGACATTTGATGTTTTCCCACAACCTGCATCTGAAGAGCTGAATCTGTCCGGCAAGGTGGCCGATCTGAAAGAGTTCATCCTGATTGGTGCCGACGGGGTAAGACAGATCCTCCACACCATCCACAGATCAAAGAACAGCATACAACTCAGACTTCCCGAACTTGCACCCGGACTGTACGTCCTTCAGGCTGTTCGCCGGGACGGACAGACTGAGATCCGGAAAGTATCCATCCATTGATATGAAAATTGCAGCATGTTTTGAGATCCTGCAACTCAGCCAGAAAGAAAACGGCAGCTGGGCAGGATCTGAGCCCATTGGCGGCTCTGAATTTTATTTCGACACCCATACACCCGTAGACGGCAGTTTCCTGGGAAAGGTCAGCCAGACCTCCCGCAAGGAATACGATGCGATCGTAGCAGACGCCGAAGCCGCCTTTCAGATCTGGAGAAAAACGCCGGCCCCAAAACGGGGTGAATTTGTGCGTCAGCTGGGCGACGAGCTCCGCAAAAAAAAGGATGCCCTGGGCACCCTGGTCTCCTACGAAATGGGCAAGAGCCTTCAGGAAGGGCTGGGAGAAGTGCAGGAGATGATCGACATCTGCGATTTTGCCACCGGCCTGAGCAGACAGCTTTACGGCCTGACCATGCATTCCGAAAGACCCGACCACAGGATGTACGAACAGTGGCATCCGCTGGGTGTCACGGGTGTCATTTCCGCCTTTAATTTTCCGGTGGCGGTATGGTCCTGGAATGCAGCCCTGGCCTGGGTCTGCGGCAACAGCGTGATCTGGAAGCCGTCTGAAAAAACCCCGCTCTGCAGTATTGCCGTACAGAAAATAGTGGCCTCCCTTTTAAAATCAAACAATCTGCCCAATGGCCTCAGCTGTGTGGTCAACGGAGATGCGGAGGTCGGGCGCTGGATCGCCGAGGATACCAGAATACCGCTGGTATCAGCCACGGGTTCAACCCGGATGGGACGCTCTGTGGGAGCCACCGTCGCTGCACGTTTTGGCCGGACCATCCTCGAGCTGGGCGGAAACAATGCCATCATCATCACCCCGTCCGCCAACCTCAAACAGGTGCTCCCTGCGATCGTTTTTGGTGCCGTGGGCACGGCAGGACAGCGTTGCACCTCGACGCGCAGACTGATCATACACGAGTCCATTTACGACCAGGTCAAGACCATTTTGTCACAGGCTTACCAGCAGATACGAATTGGCGATCCCCTGGATCAAAATAACCACATGGGCCCCCTGGTGGATGCACAGGCAGTGACCAATTACCTGACAGCCCTGGCCGAAATTGAAAAGCAGGGAGGAAAGTTTCTGGTGGCAGGCGGTCCCCTGACAGAAGGTTTTTACCAAAAAGGGCATTACGTAAAGCCCTGCATCGCGGAAGCCGGTCCTGAAATGGAGATCGTCCGACACGAAACCTTTGCGCCGATCCTGTACCTCTTGAAATACCGAGAACTCGACGAAGCCATCCGGATTCAAAACGACGTGCCTCAGGGACTTTCCTCGGCCATCATGACCGAGAGCATGCGCGAGGCCGAAAGGTTTCTGGCAGCGGATGGGTCCGATTGCGGGATCGCCAATGTCAACATTGGCACTTCCGGCGCCGAGATCGGCGGAGCCTTCGGTGGAGAAAAGGAAACCGGAGGGGGACGGGAATCTGGCTCGGATGCCTGGAAGGCATACATGCGTCGCCAAACGACGACCATCAGCTACAGCGACAAACTGACCCTGGCGCAGGGTATCAAGTTTGATTTTTAGGATCGGAATCGATTTCAGGTTTAGGGTATTTCTACTTATTTCGACTGGCTTGTTGGAATTTATAATATTAGCCTCGAGGAGATAATTACTTTAATCCGTTCCATTGAGGTCCAAACAGGAACTAAATCAAATTCGATATCCCGGATCATTCCCGCCTTATTGATTCAGCATCACTGCAGGTCACCTCAGCCCCTTAATTTTATCTCACCGTTAATTCAAGGACACAATTCTTTTTTAGTCCTGATCTAAAAGAGGAATTGATTTTTGTCACATTCGTGACACATCTACCTGTAAAACCACTTTGTCTAAATGATGCAGGCAGCGTTTTGCCAAATAGTTTCGTCCTTAACCAGGAAGGATTACTTTGATTCCATTGTTAAGAAAATAATTAAATTTCCACTCGGAAAATTCATATGCGTCAAAACCTAATTTTTCTGGTCCTTTTCGTCATGGTCGAAGGGCTTATAGCCCAAAGTAAAACTTTACCCGTCACCACTGGCTGGTTTTTGGATCTATACACCGGCACGGGTCTGGGAAGTGTCGTCAAGCGATCCGGCAGTGCGCAAATTGACCTACCAGTCAAAGCAGGTCCCATCGTGCAGCCTTTGATTGGATTTGAAACGGGAAGATGGCTAAGTCCTCATTTGAACATGTCTATTGGCATGAGGTACCAGGTAAAAGGATATCTTGATCAGCTCGGCAGTAAAGCCCACGAAACTAAAAATTATTGGATGGGACTACTCAGTCTTGAGTATAAATTGCTCAACAGACTGTCCTGGCAAATGGGTATGAGTTTGGGTAAGGGTTTCGGTACATTACGTTCAGACAATCACCGCGAAATTGCCTTGCTCAATAACCTGAAGTATCAACCTGCCAAGAACTGGGGTTTGTCTCTTGGTTACAACAGAGGGATGAATCCCATACCTGAAAAGGTACACGGGCATTTGTACAATTATTCTTTCGACCTCATTGTTCACTACCGCCTGAACAGACTCAGAATAATTGCATACTAGCAAACTCCATTCCGCCCAAATCATCGTTTAGCCTTGGGCGGGATCAGATAATACAGCACCGGAGTCACCAGACGGCTCAGCAGCGTGGAACTGATCAATCCTCCGATCAGCACGATCGCCAGCGGACTGATCAGG
>CAYXKO010000385.1:0-2951 GCA_964465435.1 uncultured Saprospiraceae bacterium
CATTCCTGCAGAATTTGCTGCGATTCTGAAGGCATTCCAATATTAATATTATCTTTATTTATTATGTTTATATATTTAATTAAGTGTTATTAATGTATTAAGTTATATGATAATATTTAATTATTTTTAAATCATTCCATCTTGGTGTACGAAAGGGTCTTTTTTGTCGTTTTAAGGCTTTATATTTGCGACCCGGATGAAAAGACCCCTTTTTCTTTGTATCTACTTGTTCTTGCTGTTATCAGCCTGTAAATCAGCCTATGAAAAAGTAAGGACCAGTGGTGATCCTCTTTTGATTTACAAAACCGCAAATCAATATTACCAAAAGAAGGATTTTCAAAAGGCCGTTGTCCTTTATGAATCCATTATTACAAGTTATCGCGGTCAAAAAGAGGCTGAAGAAATATACTTCAAGTATGCTCAATGTCAATATGAGCTTTCTGATTTTGAATCTGCCAGTCTTTATTTCAAAAATTTTGCCAGCACATTTGTTTTGAGTCCTTTGCGGGAAGAGGCCGAGTTCATGTCAGTTTATTCGATCTATAAGACGGCCCCCAGCTTCAGGCTGGATCAATCCAATTCAGAGAAAGCCATTGACGGCTTTCAAACTTTTGTCAATTCTTATCCGGAATCCAAACGGGTCGAGGAATGCAACAAACTGATTGACGAATTGAGGGCTAGACTGGAGAAAAAATCTTTCGAACAGGCGCTGCTATATTTTAATCTGAAATCTTTTCAGGCTTGTCTTACTACCCTGGAAAACATCCTCTCGGATTTTCCTGAAACAAAGAATGAGAAAGAAATCAGGTTGTTGGCGATCAAAGCATCTCATGAATGGGCAGTCAACAGCATATTCGAAAAGAAAAAGGAGCGCTTAATCCAAACGCTGGAGAAGTGCGATCTTTTTTTGAGAAAATTCCCCACAGGAAAATCTTCCATTGAGGTTAAGGAAATTAAAAGAAATATTAATTCAACTCTAAAAAGTGTAAAATCATGAGTGATATTAAAGCAAAGGTTCAAGGTATTAATCCGAATGTCCAGGCCAGAGACATTAAGGCCCTGGTAAAAGAAAATGGCAACATTTACGAAACAATTAACGTGATTTCACAAAGGGCCAACCAGCTTTCTGCCGACCTTAAATCAGAATTGTTGGAAAAGTTGGAAGAATTTGCCACTCATTCAGATACTATTGAGGAAGTACATGAGAATAAAGAGCAAATTGAGATTTCGAAATTTTATGAAAAGCTCCCCAATCCGGTTTTGATTGCGGTAGAGGAGTTCCTGGATGGAGAAATTGAATATTCATACAAAGGGCAGAATATTTCTGAGTCGGAATAACTTTGACTTCCACTTTCCTACTTATTTCAAATGGCTGATCTTTCAGGTAAAAAAATTCTGATTGGGGTAACAGCCAGTATTTCAGCCTACAAGGCTTTGATTCTTACAAGGTTGTTGACAAAAGCCGGCGCGAGTGTACAGATTATACTGACCCCCGGGGCTAAGGATTTTGTAGGGCCATTGAGTTTTTCAACATTATCAGGTAATCCTGTACTTTGCGAAATGCATTCTGATTCAGATTGGGCTAATCACGTCCACCTGGGAATCGATTCTGACCTGTTAATTATCGCCCCGGCCACAGCCAATACCATTGCCAAGATCACTGCCGGATTGGTGGACAATCTTTTGACAGCTGTTTACCTATCGGCGAGGTGTCCGGTAGTTATTGCCCCCGCTATGGATGTGGACATGTGGATGCATCCTGCCACAAAGGCGAACATTGAAACCTTGACATCCAGAGGGGTCAGCGTAATCCCCGTAGCAGATGGCCCTCTCGCAAGTGGACTTTCTGGTCCCGGAAGATTGCCCGAACCTGAAGTGATTTATGAATATATCTGTAATTTGCTTTCTGCAAGAAGAGATCTGGCCGGGAAAAAGGTTTTGATCACTGCCGGACCCACCTATGAGGCCATTGATCCGGTTCGGTTTATTGGCAATCACTCTTCCGGTAAAACAGGTGTTGCCTTGGCAGAGGAATGCCTTAAACGGGGGGCGGAAGTTTATCTGATTATGGGGCCTTCTGCACAGACTTTACCGGAACGTCCCGGGTTGTACCTAAGCCGCGTTACAAGTGCCGCTGAAATGCTGGAATCAGTAAAGAAGGTATATGAGAAGGCAGATTACTTTATCCTTTCTGCGGCTGTTGCGGATTTTGCACCTGCAAATCCTCAGACGCAAAAAATTAAAAAGACCGCCCAGAATTTGGAGTTAAATCTGATCAGGACTCCTGACATTGCTGCTTTTCTTGGTTCCTCAAAATCCGGGTCCCAAAAATTGATTGGATTTGCCCTTGAGACTGAGAATTTGCACGAAAACGCCATATCCAAAATGAAAAATAAGAATATGGACATGATTGTGCTCAATTCCACTGGGGAGGATGGGTCCGGTTTTGGTGAGGACTTTAACCGGGTTGAAATATTGACTCGTTCAGGAGGGCATATTTCGCCAGGAAAAAAGTCTAAAAAAGATCTGGCCACTGATATTGTAAATGCTTTAGTACATTTGTGACCTATGAGATTGCGATCAATTTTTCTCCTTATTGGGGTCGTATTTAGTTGCCTTGAAGCATCAGTTAAGGCCCAGGAACTGGACTGCGCGGTAAAGGTGGTTTCCAATGCAGCTAACTTAAGTGATAAGAGTACCCTGCAGCAAATGGAAAACCTGATCAAGGAGTTTATGAACAATCAGAAATGGACCAATGACCGCTTTGAACCGTATGAGCGCATCAAGGCATCCATTCAGATTTCAATACGCGAAGACAAGGGCAATAACTCTTATGTATGCGATCTGACTGTCCAGGCAACGAGACCTGTTTTTAAGTCCTCCTATGAAACCATGCTTTTCCAGTTGACTGAGAAGGACGTTCCTTTGATTTTTGACCCCTTTCGGCCATT
>CAYXKO010000386.1:0-2928 GCA_964465435.1 uncultured Saprospiraceae bacterium
CCACGAATACCTATTTACGCTTATACAGACGTCTCAGTAATCAAATTCATTTCTTAATACTTCTACATACAGTTAATCCGCCATATCACATCGAATCTGTCTCAGTAATCAAATTCATTTCTTAATACTTCTACCGTACTAAAAGCACGTTTGTGCGCTAATTTTTGTCTCAGTAATCAAATTCATTTCTTAATACTTCTACCAGCCATTTTTGTTAGGTGCTGTTATAAGTAGGTCTCAGTAATCAAATTCATTTCTTAATACTTCTACTTGACCTGAATGTCGCTGGAAAACAACATCAGGTCTCAGTAATCAAATTCATTTCTTAATACTTCTACTGCAGTTTTATGTCAAAACGCAGATTATGAGGCAAATATAGGCCATTTTTTCGGACTTCAGATCCAAAGCACCCTGGGTGGATCCAAAATAAATTCAATATCCGACCTGTCGCCCAAACTATGCATCCTACGGAGATCTATAGGTTTGATAATCATGATATTGAGCTTATCCTTTTCCCCCAATCGCCCCAGGATGATCTGGTCGATCTCCTGCCTGCAGTACTTCCATTGGGCATCCTTGTGCTTCCCGCAGAATACCGAGTACTGGAGCCGTACAAATCCAAGGGCTTCCAGTTTGTTGTGGAGACGGGTCCGCAGACCGTCCTCGCTGATGTCGTAAAAAATCATGCGTACCTTCATTCTTCTCCCCTGATCCTTCGTACCAGTTTCTGACTTAAATAATGAATATGATCCATCTTTTTGATCCTCTTGGCTTGAAGCAGGCTCCGTTCATCCATCATCTGAAAAAATTGTTCGATCAAAACTTTCCTGTGTGACAGACTAAGTCCCTGACCTTCTCTTTCCAACTCGATGCTGATCTTCCTTTTCATAAATAGCTCCATCAGCAGTTTATCCACCCAGGGCCGGAAAGGCTCTATATGGTCAAAGGCCAGAGTGGGCTTGTCGTATTGTATGACATGGAGCAGTCCCATGTATGGATCCAATCCAACCATCAGCAGACTGGACTCTACGATACCGTACAGGATGCCATACAGGTAGTTGAGACTTTGGTTGAAAGCATCCCGCGCTTCTCTCTTGTCTCTGCCACCAAAACGCACATACTTCTTCATGGCCATGGACACACCGCTCCAATACCACTTTGAGGCTGCTCCCTCACATCCCCTGATCCGCTCAGGGTCCCTGGCTTCAGCAAGTACCCTTCTTATCTGGTTGACTTTGTTGATCATTCTGTGAAGTTCTGGTGATGCAGATTCTACGCGATCGGCCAGCCATTTTAGGTTTTGTAACTGATGTTGGCATTTGTGATCGATCAGTTCCCTGACCCAGGAGATACTTCTTGGACCATCCGTAAAATAAACCTGCTGCTTCCTCAGGGTGGCAATGTTGGCGTATTTTGGACTCCACACCCAGGCTTCCACCTGCCCGGTCAGGGAATACATCAATACGGGCACCTGGTGCTGCGCAGCTGCACAGAGCACTGGTGTGGTGATCGAGGCCGGCCTAAGCAGATTGATGCTGCTGAGGTGCAAAAAACTTATTTTTCTCTCTTCCTCGCCATAGGCAATCCTAAGCATCTCTTCCTCAATATCCACCCGGACACCATATTCTTCGATAAAAAGATGAATGGCCATCTCAGCTAAAATCCATAAGGTAAATCCAACCAATGTACCCGCTCGAAATCCTCCAATATATCTCCGGCTCCATCCACCCGATCCATCAGGTAAGGTATTCGCTCGTTGTCAGGTTCGATCATTTGGGCAAAATTCAGCTTTCCTTTCAACTCCTGCTTAAAGATCCTGAGCTTCTTTTGGGACGCACCCGTGCGATAGCGTGCCTCCACCTCGAGATAGCAGCGATAGCGCTCGATTTCCTGCTCCACCTGCTTCAAATAATTAGCTTCCAGGCATACCTGATTTCCTCTCAAGAACAAGCCGGTGATCTCCTTGGGTTGGTTTTCCTTTGCCCATCGAACTTTCCTGGGATTGATTTCAAATCCACAACGATGGATGCTCTGTACAATGTGATCGTAATCCACCCGCTTGATCTGCTTGGCACTTGAAAAACTGAGGTCATCTGCATATCGGGTGTAGCATAGCCCCGATTGTCTGCAGTAAACCATCAACTCATCATCGAGCTCCAGAGTGGCATAGTTGGAGAGTACCGGAGAAGTGGGTGCCCCCATTGGTAACCGCCCTCTATGACTCACCAGCCGAACCAGCAATTCAACCAGAGACTCCTCAAAATCCGGAAAATACCTGGTCCATATCTGCGCAATCATGTTATGATCTATCTGGTGAAAAAAATCCTTCAGATCTACATTGAGCAAATGCCTGCAGCCCAGATGCCTTTTGGCATTGGTTAAGATATTGCGATCATCATCCTCTGCTGCCGAAATGACAAACCCATAGGCACAGGGACTATTGAGTAAGTAATAACAGGATTGAAGATAATCATTCAACTTAAACATGACCGCCTTAAGTGCAGGTTCGGGATCTTCGATCTGACGCTTGCCTCCACCTGCCTTGGGGATCTGGTATTCCTTATAGCGGGGCTTGTGGGACAGCAATTGGATTTTGTACTCCTCCTTTCCCATCAAATGGGCAAAATCAAAGGCCGTCCGCAGCTTTTGAAAGCGTTTCGCCATGTATCGGATGGTACTTCGACTGGCCATACGTTTCAATTCAGCATTTCAAAGAACTTTTTCAAACCTTCATTTCTTCAAAGGTCTGAGTACACCGTATCCCAGGGACTTCAAATTCCCAATGGATATTTCCGCAGGAATGACCGCATTGATCCCAATGTGCATATCCACACTGACATAGGTAAGCGTATCCGAATCATCTTTGGGTCTGTACTTTGCCGTATGGAATCCTTTAAGATCCAAGGCTTTCACCGTGAGCTTTTCTGT
>CAYXKO010000387.1:0-2927 GCA_964465435.1 uncultured Saprospiraceae bacterium
CATGGCTGCCCTGGAACGGATTCTGTACGTGATGAAACTGGACAATAAAATTTCCGAAAAAAACAATCCCATCCGAAAATCAGGATTTCTCAGAGAGATCGTTTTCGACGAGGTAAGCTTTTCATATCCCAACGCGGAGGTGCCGGTCCTGGATCGGGTTAGCTTTACCATAAAAAAGGGGCAGACTGTCGCACTTGTCGGGGCGAGCGGCTCAGGCAAATCCACCCTGGTGGATTTGCTGGCAAGGTTTCACGATGTGACGGGAGGGAGAATCACCATAGATGGGGATGACATCAGGGATCTTAAGGTTTCTGACCTGAGGTCTATGATGGGCATGGTGACCCAGGATCCCATTCTTTTTAACGACACCATTCGCAATAATGTGGTGTTTGGGCAGAAAGAAGCTACTGACCAGCAGATAAAGTCCGCTCTGAGTCTTTCCAATTCACTTGATTTTGTGGAGGATCCCTCCCGGGGATTGGATTTCGTAATTGGAGACAGGGGGGTGAAGCTTAGCGGAGGTCAGAAGCAGCGTTTGACCATAGCCAGGGCATTGATGTTTGATCCGGAAATCCTGATCCTTGATGAAGCTACCTCTGCTTTGGATTCTGCATCTGAAAAATTGATACAGGACGCACTGGACGAGCTTTTGTCGGATCGCACCGCCATCATTATTGCTCATCGGTTATCGACGGTGCGTAAGGCCAACCTGATCCTCGTGCTTAAGGATGGCCAGATCGTTGAATCCGGCACTCATGACTCGCTTCTGCAAAATCATGGGGAATATTATAACTTTGTCTCGTTACAATCTTTGAAATAACTCTTCTCATGAAAAATATTTTGGCCTTCATCTTGTTTTCCACCTGTATGATCACCCATGCCCAGGTGACGATTACCAATCGTGTGCTACCTGCCATAGGAGACAGCTATACTTATTATGTCGATTCGATATTTAACGATCCGTCCATTTTGACTGGCCCCGGAGGTGGGCAAAGCTGGAACCTGAAAAACCTGATCCAGACGGCATCCAGGAATGAGATTTGGCTGGATCCTTCGACAAGCCGATTTGCCTCCGGTTTTCCAACGGCCAACGCGATGCAAAGGACACAGGTAAGGGAAACTTTCTTCCGGATTATGGCCAATCGCATTGAAGAACTTGGATTTGCGAATGCAGGGCCCGGCGGCGGAGGTCCGTTTGGGGGGTTTAATCTACCAACTGTCTACCCGCGTCCTGTTATCATCTTCAGCACTCCGGCAGATTACCAGGATGGACTGAGTTACAATACTGAAAGCCTCATTGCCGTTCCAGCCAGCTTCCTTCCTGACAGTCTGCTTAATCAGCTTCCTCCTGGATTTAAGCCGGACTCTTTCAGGGTTAAAACGAGGGTCAATGTCGATAAAAAATACGATGCCTGGGGTAAGGTCGATTTGCCTGCCAGGTCCTGGGACGTGCTGAGGGAAAAAAGAATCACCCAGACACAAGTTAGTTTTGAGGCCAAACTTGGATTTTTGGGGTGGCAGGATATAACAGCCATTGCAGGTCCTATTTTGGGTCTTCCTTCCTTGTCCGGCACCACTACCTCCTATTTTTTCTACAGCAATAACTCCAAGGGTTTTATAGCTGCAGTTGCAACAGACACTTTGGGTAGGATCACAAACGTGCAATATAACCCCAGGACTTCAGAGGTGGCAACCAAGAATAGTCAAAAATCTGCTTATTTTGAGCTAAAGTCCACGGTGGTTTCCGGCGAATTGGAGCTGATGGCCAGGGATGTGCTTCCGGCGAATTGGGAAATCCAGGTCATTTCAAATTCCGGACAAAAGGTTTACAATAAAAGGATGTTTATTCAGGAGAACAATGGCTACCGGTTAGACATGGAAAGCTTGCCTCAGGGTCAGTATGTTCTGATCTTATCCGATCTCAAGGGAGGGGTCGAATACCTGAACTTTGTGAAGATATAAAGGGCAATGCCCTCCTCGGGTTATTTTGAAATAACTCTTTAATTGAGCGGGTTTTATTCGCGTCGTTGGTTATATTTGCAAGACCATTTTCATGTTAAATTGATTTTCGGCATGAGGCCATGGATATTCTTTTTACCTGGTCTCGTTCGTTGATTCAATAGTTTGCCTTTGACCATACTAACCAAATGGTTTTAGGGCTCTTATATATTAGTTAATAACCAAAGACGAAAGCATGACCAATTATTGGGATAGAATTAAACGCATAGGGGCAAGAGTCCTTGGCCTTTGCTTGTTCTTTTGCCAGCCCCTGTTTGCCCAGGATATACACCAATCCCAGTTTTATACGACCCCGATTTTGATGAATCCTGCCCAGACTGGTCTTTTCAATGGAGACTTCAGGGTGGCCGGCAATTTCCGCAACCAATGGTTTGTCGATGATCTGGTGGAGTACCTCACTTTTACCACCCAGATGGATATGCGTTTCTATCCAAAAAAATGGAATACAAAGGGAATGTGGAATGCAGGCCTCATGATCAATTATGATCGGGCCGGAGACTCCAAATTGAGTTTGGGACATCTGGGTGTCAGTGTCGCATATACCTATCCGGTCAGAACAAACCACATCCTTTCTGCTGGTGCAATAATTGGAGGTGCTCAGCGCAGATTCGAACAGGAGAAACTTACCTGGAATGAACAGTGGGTCCCATGGAGTGGACATAATCCGGATCTGCCCTCGGGAGAGGATTTTAGCACGACATCCAGAGCGTTTTTGGATTTGGGCGGAGGAATTAACTATAGATGGCAAAAATCCAATAGGACACGTATTGATTTCGGAATGGGAGCCTTTCATCTGAACAGGCCGGAACAAAAATTCTTTGACCGGACGGCTAACGCCAGATTGCCGGTTCGCATCAATTTGAATCTTCTTCCGTCTTTTAAGATCGTAGAGCGCGCTGACCTATTGA
>CAYXKO010000388.1:0-2927 GCA_964465435.1 uncultured Saprospiraceae bacterium
CGCGAAGCAAGGGGCATACGAAGACTCGGCTCTGCCGCCATTGACCTGGCCTATACGGCCTGCGGCCGATTCGACGGATACTACGAAGGGTCCATTAACGCCTGGGACGTGGCAGCAGGCATCGTCCTCGTGCGCGAGGCGGGTGGCGTCGTCACCGGCCTCAACGGAGAAGCAGAACCAACCTTCCTGGGACACATCCTGGCTTGCAATCCGCATGTTCATCCGGACCTGAGCAGACTGGTCAGCAGGAAATAGCCGATTTCTCAACTTTCATTCATCATTTTTTTTGGCCCTTTCGTCAATTTTAATACTTTCATATTAATTTTTATATTAATATGTTAAAATTGAATGAATATTAAATATAACTTTGCTGACCTAAGCAAACTCGTATAAAATGAAAACCATCAGACTGGCTCTGTGGGTCCTGGTTATTGTATCGCCATGGGCCTGCACTCACGAAGGTCCCGATCCGCTGGACCAACAACTATTGCAAACCATTGGCGATCCTCAGCACTTTATTTTGCCTGAATCCCATGAATTTGACAAAATTCCGCAATCCCCCCACAATCCTTTGACCAAGGAAAAAGTTGCACTGGGAAACCTGTTGTTCTTTGAACCCGCATTTGCCAATGAGGCCAAAAATTTCAGCAACCGCTTTACATTCACCTGCTCTTCCTGTCATGTTCCCGAGTCAGGATTCAGGCCCGGACGCATGCAGGGCATTGCCGACGGAGGATATGGTTTTGGAATTCATGGGGAAAAAAGAATCAAGCACCCGGTTTATCCGGCGGACAGCATAGATGCACAGGGTGCCCGACCCCTGGCCACCATCAACGTGGCATTTGTAGAGAATACCATGTGGAATGGCTCTTTCGGTTCTGATGGAAAAAACACCGGTACCGAAGCCGTGTGGGGAAAAACCGATCCCGGCACCGCGCGTAACCACGAGCGCCTTGGCGCCCTGGAAGGCCAGAACATAGAAGGCCTGATTGTCCACAGGATGAAATACACCAGACAGATCGTAGAAGATGCAGGATATAAGGAAATGTTTGACAAGGCATTTCCGGACATACCCGAATCTGAAAGATATACCCGCAAGACAGCCAGCTTTGCCATTTCCGCCTTCCTCAGGTCCATGACAACCAGTCAGGCACCCTTCCAGAGATGGCTGCGCGGAGACCACGAGGCCATGAGCCCTCAGGAAAAAGAAGGAGCCAAATTGTTTTTCGGTAAGGCCAGTTGCGTATCCTGCCATTTTGAAAAGAACCTGGGATCCATGACTTTTGCAGCTCTGGGAGTTGATGACCTCTTTGAACACGGCGGTTTGAAAACTTCCATCAACGATGCCCGCAACCGGGGCAGAGGTGGATTTACCCTAAAGCAGGAAGACCTGTACAAATTCCGCACACCGCAGCTTTACAACCTCGGCGACTCAGGACCTTATTTTCACGGTGGCAGTAAGCAAACCCTTCGAGAGGTGGTGGAATATTTCAACAAGGGAGTTCCTGAAAATGCAAGAGTGCCCAAGGAACAGCTTCACCCATTCCTGAGTCCGCTCAACCTGACTCCGGCAGAAGTGGATGCATTGACCGCATTCATTACCAATGGCCTCAGAGACCCAAATCTCCTCAGGTTTAAGCCGCAAAGAGTACTGTCCGGTATGTGCTTCCCCAACAACGATCCGCTGTCAAAGTCTGACATGGGTTGTTTTTAGGTCCGTGGTTTTTCAATTAACAGATTGAATCTGCACAGTCTTTCAAATAGCAATTACGATTGATTGCATGATTCTTTATTTTTGCGCGAGCCGGAGGATAGGGCATTCTCAGGGAATCCTTATTTTCCGGTTTAATCCTATCATACAACCATTTTGATCCATGACCCAATTTGCCAGAAAATCATTTTGGATGGGCCTTTCAGCTCTTTTCCTGTTCAGCGCCTGCTATTACGACAATGAGGAGGAACTTTATCCGGACGTGGGTGGCCCGCTCAGCAACATTTCCTATTCCCGGGACGTGTTGCCCCTGATCCGAAACAACTGCTACGTTTGTCACTCCGATGCGGCGCGTTTGGGAAATGTCATATTGGAAGGTTATCCCAAACTGATCAGCTACGTAAACAATGGTTCCCTTTTGGGAAGCATCTCCCATGACCCAAGGTGGAAAGCCATGCCCAACGGATCTGCCAAATTGCCCCAGTCCCAGATCGACATCGTGCGGATCTGGATTGAGGAGGGTGCTAAAAACAATTGACTAATTCATTAAAACTCTCTGGTATTATGCTAAAAAAACTTTTGGTCCCTGCATTGGTCCTTGCCCTGATCGCCGGCGGAATTGGCTATTATCTGTACAACAAACCGGCCACCAAAACCGAAGACAGAAGCTCTGACCTGTCCGTGACGGCAGAGCAACTTTTTCAGGAATACGAAGCCAACGAAGATGCGGCCAATCAAAAATACCTGAACAAGGTCATCGAAATTTCCGGCACCATCATGGGCACCCTGGTCGAAGCCAACGAATTCACCGGAGTTCAGCTGAAAGCTGGACCTCTGGATCAGGGAATCATCTGCGAGTTTGAAAAACAGCCCGGGGTCAAGCATCCCCGATTTCCGATAGGCGATCCGATCAAACTGAAATGCAAATGCTCCGGCAAACTGATGGACGTGGTCCTGGATCGTTGCATCATTCTCAATCAGTGATTTAAATTAATATGGAATTTAAAAAATTATTGGCGGCTGTTTGCCTCCTGGTGCATGCCGTCTCTAGCCTGAAAGCTCAGGAACAGGATCTCCTCTCCATCCTGGGTGATGATCAGGGGCAGATCAATTATGCAACAGCGGCATTCAAAACCAACCGGATCATTAATCTGCACTCCATCGAGCATACGGCACCCGGAGTGCTTGATTTTAAAATCCTGCACAGGTTTGGATT
>CAYXKO010000389.1:0-2926 GCA_964465435.1 uncultured Saprospiraceae bacterium
CAATGGGAATATGGATCGGATTTGTCCTGTGTCTGAGCTTTTCTGCGGTACTTTTGATTCGAAGGTTTCTTCGCATCACCGGAATTAAAAACGAAAATTAATTCCATTAAACCAATGTCAATGCATCCGGTCTCCGCGGGGTTCAAGTCTCTTCATTATATCCGCCTCGTACTCCAAAAACTCTTTCCACCGCTTTCTTACTTCGTTTTTTTCAAAATACAGTTCTGCAAGATCTAAAAATATGCGATAATGCCCCGCTTCCGAAACCATAAATCCATGATAAAACTTTCTAAGGTGTTCCTCTTCCAAATTAAGTGACAGAAGTCTGAATCGCTCACAGCTTCTGGCTTCAATAAGAGCACAAGTCAAAAGTTGATCCAGCAACCTGGCCTTCTTGCCTCCCGGGGTTTTTGGGATCTTCAACAATTCGCCGACGTACTCGTCTTTTCTTTGGTACCCCAGTTTCAAACCGCGTTTTCGGATCTCTGAAACCACCATTCTGAAATGCCCCCATTCCTCTGTAACCACGGGAGAAATCCTGTTGACAATTTCTTCGTGATCAGGATATTGTTGAATCAGGCTGATGCACGAACTGGCTGCCTTTTGCTCACAATAGGCATGGTCCGTCAATATATCTTCCAGAGACATCCTGGTCAGATCCACCCACCTTGGATCCGTGGGTAAATGCAAGCCCATTTTTGTCAATTCCTCTTGTCCAGACATGAGATGAGTTTTTGAAATGCAGAAATATGGTAAACATCAAATTTTTCCTTGCCTTTTTCCCAAATAACTGTCAACGAGTAAAATTCCTTTTTCCTGAGCATTCTGAGTTTACTCCGGTCCAATTGGGTCTGTATTTTATAAACACAGGTATTTTTGGATGGGTCTGGCTCTCCATGCGTTGAAACTGACGGAAAAAGATAAATGTAACTTCCGTCCATGAATTCCAACTTGAGAGGAACGGAGGCATCGAGCAAACCGTAAATTGAAGATGCTTTTTCCGATGCAAACTCTATTTCCCAGTCTGCATACCATTTGCTTCCTGAGGTAAACAGCCTTGTGCTGCACATTGCAAAATCGCGATCGGGTATCTGGTTTTCAATCAAAGGGTCCGAATGTCCGGAGAGGTAGATAAACCCGGTCGTTGCGATTTTATTTTCCTCAAAAAAATGAGGATGGCAAACCATTGGGTCGATAGCAGGAAACCTTCGAAAATCCATCCTAAGGTCCTCAGACTTCAAACTCCTGCCCCGTCTGAAATCCTTTTGATGCCCAAGCATGTCAATTTTCTGAAGGATTCGATCATGAAGGTCTTTTTTACGGTTCTCAGGTGCATATGATAGCCTTCTCGCTTCGGACAGCAGGTTCATCCACTCCCAAAGCCTGTACCGGGCGGCTTCAAGCTCAATTTGGAGCGGCTTAACCGGTTTATTCCTTGCGGGATGAGAATTTTCTGAAGATTGACTATTAATGGCACTCCTTTGCAGACTGTCCATTTTCAGACTTAGCGCTCTGATTTCTCCTCGAAGAAGGGCTACTTTCTTTAATATGATCTCCTCCGGACCACCGGTACTGTCCACGCCGCCCTCCAAAGCAAAAATGTAGTTTGGAATGACCGCGAGGAGGATCGCGATCAGCTGCCTAAAACAAAACCATGGGTCGATAGTCATGTGGCAAAGATAAAACACTGCTTCCCCGGATGAAAAAAGAATCTTCAGTCCCGCCCCCTCTTATTTACAAGGCGGTATTATTGTCATGTTAAGCTCTCATTATCAGAGAAAATAGTACTTTTGGAGCCTCAAAATAATATCATGTTTCAAAAATCAGGCCCGGTAGCAGAATTTGCCTTGACGATTGCAATATGCTCCTGCATCTTGGCCATCAGCTGCAAAAACAAGATGAATTCTCCAATTTTTGACCCTATCCCTGTCAGCTATCCACAGACTGCAAAGGACAGTATAGCAGACGATTATTATGGCACCCTGGTCTCAGATCCATACCGTTGGCTCGAGGATGACCGCAGTGAAATGACCTCCGATTGGGTAAAACGTCAAAACCTCCTCACTTTTGGCTATCTGGAAAAAATTCCCTTCAGGTCCGCGATAAGGGAGAGAATGAGCCGCGTATTAAACTTCGAAAAAAGAACTTCACCCATTAAAAAGAAGAACCACTATTACTTTTTCAAAAACGATGGCTTGCAAAATCAGGAGGTGTTTTTCCGTTGCGAACGCCTGGACTCCGAGCCTGAGCTGATCCTGGACCCGAACAGTTTTTCCACCGATGGTACAAGTTCCGTCAGTTCCATATCGGTATCTGAGGATGAAAAATATCTTGCATTCCAATTGTCTGCCGGCGGATCTGACTGGAACAAAATTCTGGTGATGGACCTGGAAAGCAAGAAAATGCTGGAAGACACCATCCAATGGGTGAAATTCAGTGGGATCAGCTGGACCAAAGATGGGTTTTATTACAGCCGTTACCCGGAACCCAGGGATGCCTCCGCCCTTTCAGGAAAAAATGAATACCACTCTGTTTATTTTCACAAGATCGGGACCTCCCAAACCCAGGACCAACTGATTTACATGGATAGGGAGAATCCTCTGAGGAATGCCTACGTCACAATCACGGAGGATAAAAGGTTCCTGTGCATGAGTGTATCCCAGTCCACGAGTGGCAATGCCTTTGCCGTGAAGGACCTGAAAAGGGAGGGTTCGGACTGGGTATGGCTGGTTAAAACCCTCGGCGAGGATTATACTCTTGCCGGAAGCATGGGAGACAGAATCTTTCTCTACACAAATGCCGATGCGCCTCATTGGAGGGCTTTTTCGATTGACATCAACAAGCCGGATCCAAAGGACTGGAAACCTGTGATTTCAGAAACCGAGGACGTCCTGCAAAGCCTGGATGTGCTTAATGGAAAGCTGGT
>CAYXKO010000390.1:0-2920 GCA_964465435.1 uncultured Saprospiraceae bacterium
CAGGATAATTCCGTTTGATTCAATATTTCCCCTGTAGGGTTCGAGCTGGGATTTCAGGGAATGAAGGTCCGTGACGGGTTCTTCGTCACTAACGTAACCATAATAAGTGCAAAACCCATCCTCTATTACGATTATGGATTTTTCATTCTTTTCGCGTCCGGTATCGATGAGGATAAAGTCTTCGGTGAAAAAACGGTTTACCTTTTGATGCATTGCATCAAATCGCTCATTGTATTCTTCCAGGGTTTCCAATCCGGTGCAGGCTCCACGGCACAGGCCAATCTGTTTGCGGTTGCAGGGCCTGTTGTGCTCCAACCGATCTGACTGAACCCCTTCGCATAGTTCGTATTGGTAAATGAGGTAATCCAGATAATCAGAGGCTTTCCTGGAGTTGGAAAAAAGTTGGATTGCTTCCGCTTTTTCGTTTAGCTGATCCTTGTGCCGTACCTGATATACATAGTAACCACGATCGTTCTGTTCCCTGACGATCGCGTAGGATTCCGATTTAAATCGTTGTGCACGGTTTATTTCCGGCTGAAAATCCTTTATGTGCCTGGATTCCAACAGGGAAGCCATCAATTCACTTCCGGTCAACTTGTATTCGATGGAATGAACCTTATGGACCATTCTTGAGGATTTGGGTCCGGAATCGTTGAAATGTTGTATGATTCTGTCTTTGATGCGGATGCTTTTGCCGATGTAAACATATTCACCATCCTTGTCGCACATGTAATAAACTCCGCATTCTTCAGGAAGATTGCCGATCAGTTCCTGGGTCAATTGTGGAGGCAATTTTGATTCCTTGATCGCTCCCTTCAGGAAATGGGACATGCCCTGATCCTCAGCACCCTGGTTTTTCAGCATTTTTTTAAAGATTTGCAGGGTGGCCCAGGCATCGTCAAAGGCTCTGTGCCGGTTGACCACCTCAATGCCAAAGTGTCTTATCAGGTTGCCCAGGGAATAGGATCTGAGTCCGGGAAAGTACTTTCTGCTGAGTAATACGGTGCAAAGTTTTTTTCTGGAGAAGTTGAAACCCAGATTTTTAAACTCCTCTTTGATAAAAGAGTAGTCAAACTGGACATTGTGTGCCACAAAAACGGAATCATGGGTCAGTTCAATGATCTTTTTGGCAATTTCATAAAACCTGGGGGCGTTTTCCACCATTTCGCTGGTGATCCCTGTTATGCGTGTAATTTCCGGCGGAATGTTGCACTCCGGGTTTACCAGGGATTCAAATCTTTCAACAATCTCGCCGTTTTCCATGACAATGATGGCGATTTCCGTAATTTTGGCGTATCGGTAGTGCCCGCCGGTTGTCTCAATATCAACGATCGCAAACCTTGTCATGGATCAAAAAATCTTTGGGAAATTCTTTTTGGTGAGTGCCATTTTGGCAATCGGAATTTTTTCTTGTTTTCACAAAGTTAACAGCATTACTCCAAAAAGCGTTCCTGACGATACGGGCAATTCAGAATTGCTTTTGCCGGTGTTGCCCGGTATATACCAGACCCACGAGTATCTGCCCAAACTTAAGGGGAAGAGGATTGGTCTGGTTTGCAATCATACTTCCCTGTTTGACAAGACCCACCTTCTGGATTCATTGTTGAATCTGGGAATAGAGGTTGTCCGGATTTTTGTGCCCGAACATGGCTTCAGGGGAGAGGCATCTGCCGGTAGCAGCATCAAGGATGGGGTGGACTCCAGAACGGGCTTGCCGGTCATTTCTTTGTATGGCAAAACCAAGAAACCGGCCAGAGAGCACCTGAAGGACCTTCAGGTCATGGTTTTTGACTTGCAGGACGTCGGTGTCCGGTTCTATACCTACATTTCCACCTTGCATTATGTGCTGGAGGCAGCGTCCGAAAATTCTTTACCTGTGGTTGTTCTGGATCGACCCAATCCCAATGGTCACTATATAGACGGGCCCATTTTACAGGACAGCTTTAAGTCGTTTGTCGGTCTGCATCCCATTCCATTGGTGTACGGTCTTACGATCGGAGAGCTGGCCCATATGATCATTGGAGAAAAATGGGTTTCTGCTCAGTCTGATTTTTCCCTGTCAGTAGTAAAATGTAAAAATTACAAACACAGTATTCCCTATGTGCTGCCTGTCAAACCTTCTCCCAACCTTCCTGACATGAGGTCCGTATTGCTTTATCCCGGACTGTGCTTTTTTGAAGGAACGCAGGTGAGCCTGGGCAGGGGCACGGATGCTCCTTTTCAAATCTATGGGCATCCTAAGATGACGAAATGGGACACCACCTTTATGCCCAGGGAAAGCCCCGGTGCCTCGAATCCTCCTCAAAAAGACCTGGAATGCCGGGGCTACTCTCTGAGAAGTTTGGATCTTGATTCGCTCAGGGCAAGCAGGAAAATTCCCATTTCACCCTTGTTAAAAGCCCATCGACTGATGCCCGATTCATTTTTCCTGAAAGGTAATTTCTTTAACCTGTTGGCAGGAAATGGGGAGCTCAAGGCACAAATCCTGGCTGGAAAAACTGAGTGGGAGATCAGAGAAAGCTGGAGACCGGGTTTGGACCGGTATAAAAATGTCCGAAAAAATTATCTGATTTATGAAGATTAGGACGATCACTCATTTACCCTGATGAGATATTGCCCTCTTTCCTCTATGGATCCAATTTCAGCGAGTGGTAAGCCCAGCTCGGCGGACAATTTGGAAAACACATTTTCGTAACCTTCCTGGATAGCCACCAACAATCCTCCACTGGTTTGCGGGTCACATAATAAATGTCTGCTCCTGATGCTGATGGGGCCTATTTTGTGGCCATAACTTTCCCAGTTGCGGTTGGTGCCTCCGGGCACACATCCCAGATCCAGATAATAATCCAGGATCTCCTTGTCGATCCATGGGATACTTTTCAACTCAAGCCGGGCTGAACAGTTGCTGGCTTCGCACATT
>CAYXKO010000391.1:0-2914 GCA_964465435.1 uncultured Saprospiraceae bacterium
CCAGAACCATGTCCGGATTGATGGTGGCCCAGCAGCTGTCGTCCAGGCTGATCTGTACCAGGTCGTTACAAGCCAGCGCATTGGTCGGGTTGGCGTATTCGTTTACACATACGTCAAAATCGCAGGAAACACTGTTTCCGGCGGTATCAGAAGCACGATAGCAGATCCTGGTGCAACCGATCGGGAAGAAACATCCCGGACCGTAAGGAGCACCACAGGTCTGTACGAGGGGCACACGCGTGGATGAAGCCAGGTTGTAACCTATGACTCCGATCCAGTTTGCGCCACCGAATCCAAATGAGCTGTTGATGAACGGAGCGGCAAATTCACCGCCTGTATAGGTAGCGCCATTGATCGGGGTCGATACGTTGGCATCTCCCATGGCCCTACCTGCGCAACCTGTAAACAGGGAGGCGTTGGTTCCGGCCGTACCGGGAGCGTGGATATAAATACCGCGTCTTTCGCCGGGCTGCATGGTCAGACAACCTACCACAGTGGAATCAACCTGTATCGGAGGACATGCTTTGAGCGTGTCATAACGGGTTCCGGTCAAAAGATTAAAGCTGTCAATGGTATTGGTGAACTGGCCACCAAATCTTGGAGTACGAGTGGCACAACGGGTCCATGCGCCAGGAGTAGCCTGAACCGGAGTATGGCTACCGGGATTGGTGGTATACCAGATGTTGTGGGGTACGTTGGCAAAAGCCCTTTCACCCAGCAACTGAAGGTTGAGGATGCTGCCTGAAGTATTGATCAGGTCAAACATGACACCCCAGCTGTTTGCTCCACCGGTGATGGACCAGTATGAAGCGGGAGGCAAACACACGGTTGCCGTGTTGCGTCCACCGAAATAGGCACCTGCAGGACAGTTGTCCATGGCCATAAAGGCAGGAGCATTCCAGGACACTTCGCACTCGCCGGGGCCGGCATTCAGGGTTACCAGTCCGCCTTTTGGGCAGGCCGGAGTCAATGCAGGAGGTTCGACGTCTCTCACCGTAACTGTGAAGGTAGCAGAAGTGAGTCCATTGACCCCTCTGACTGTGGTAACGCCAACCGGAAATACGGACCCGGAAGGAGGCGTTACGGTGATGGGGTTACAGGTACCTCCGAAAGCAAAAGTGTGCACCGCACCGCATGTGCCTGGCGCATTATTCAGGGTGACGTCGGCCGGAGGTATGATCGTACAAGCTATGGGAAGCTCAAAACGAATGCACTGTCCCGCAGAAACAATGCCAGCCTGGTTGAATCCAAGCTGAAGGACTGAGGTCCCGGTCGGGCCGGCGATACCGATGGTGGCACTGTTTCCGGTCAATCCGTTAAGGTCCTGGTATCTGAACTCGATGGCATTGCTAGTCTCAAAAAGGACTGCTTCAAAAACGATCGGATCACTTCCTCCAAAGAAGGGCTTGTTCCAATAGATGATGAAACGCCTGTTGGGTGCGGTTCCACGCAATTCGGTATAGCAACCGGGAGCGCCGTTGAGGTCATCCCAATAAGGGAAAATACCATTCATACCAACAGCCAAAGCCTGGTTGGTAAATGGAGCGCCTGCAATGCTGGTACCCGGAAAGCTCATAAAGCCATTGGTGGCGATGTTCACCTGGGTCTGTGGAACTCCATAGAAGGAGAAGTTAAATCCTACAGGGAGGGAGATGGTAGTCAAATTATCATCCCCTGCTGAGTTGGGTACAAACGTACCTGAGGTTTGAATATCCTCAAATGCGTTTTGGCAGGCCAGGTTTATGTACTGACCGTAGGACGCTGAGGAAAGAAAGACCGAGAGCAATAAAATGCCCACCGATCTCAATTGTGTTTTGAGATTCATGAGATTAAATTTGGTATTAGGTTATAAACTATTGGCGAATGACTGTGACCATTGATTGGTACTCCGGAGTGTTGAGCACTTTGCGGATGGTGGCATCCATGTCCAGGCTGTTGCCATTCCTCACCACCAGGTTGCTGTAATGGTTTACGTCGATGCTGCTGATCAATACGGAATAAGTGTCCATGTTGCGGTCAGCACGGTTAGTCAGGGCATCCACCATTTTCAGGTACAGCTCGGCTGTATTCATGAGCTGGGAACCCTGTCCGGCCTGTTTGGCCTGAGGGATGATGGCATTGTAGGCATTCATCAGTTCTGATGCTGCCTGATCGGCGGATTTTAAGCTAGGCAATCCGTAAGCCGACTGTGCGTTCAGGTTGCCTGCAAAAATGCTTGCAAGGACCACCATGAAAACACAAAGGCCCAGGTTCTTGAAGAGGCCGGAAAGTGTCAGGTTTACTTGTTTCATGAGATAATGTTTTGGTATTTAACTGATTTTAAAATTTCAAAGCAAAAAAGGAGTCATTAACTGAAACGGGGTCCTTTGACACCGGTACAGATTAAAAAACACCAGCAAAACCAAACTGAAAACAGCAGACCTGAAGGCCTGAAGCAAGGACAATCACGCTGATAGTCAGCATGTTGCGCAGATAAAGAAATGAAACTAAATAAATCCTGGATGCTTCGTCCGGAGGAATTCAGTTTTGAGTTTGGTTAAGTACACAATACAGGCATACTTATACACCTGTACAAGGAGCAAAGGTACTCGATATGCCCTCTACTGAAATACCAATAAGTTGGTATTTATGATATTATAAATTTAACTAATTTATCTCCTTGCAGGGCTATTTGAAGAGTTCATCGGACAAGGGCAGGTTGGTCTGATGGCCCGAAAGTTTAAGCGTGATCCGCCCGCGGGTGTCTCCGTTGCTGCTCTTTACGGGTTTTGAGGCGGAATTCAATTCAGCAGTGAGCGCCTTGGGCATTTTAAATTTGCCCACATCGATGCCAAATACCATCTGGTCCGGAAGGATGCCGTTGTTGGATGGGAGATATTGGTAGGTAATGTCCAATGTGCCATTCTGGCGGGTG
>CAYXKO010000392.1:0-2901 GCA_964465435.1 uncultured Saprospiraceae bacterium
ATCAGCGGAAAAAAAGGTCCTTCCTTACCATCCATGATCAGGATCATCACAGAGGCCTCGGCATGGTCTTCGGCAGGTTTTTCCCTGAGGCGGGCCGGCAGGGGCGCTGCATCCGCATGAGCCAGGGATCCCGGCAGAGGTTCCGTTAGTCTGAGGGCAAGATTTTCTATGAATTGCTGAATGGGCACGGCTAGCAAACAAGCCCGGAGCGCTACTTGTTCGATTTCTTCAGATAGGCTTCCAGGGCCATGGCCATGGAGGGCGTTTCCGGCGTGGGCGCTTTGATGTCCAGGATCAGTCCGGCCTCTTCTACGGCCTGTGCGGTGGAATTTCCAAAAGCCGCAATGCGCGTGGGTCCCTGCTCAAAATCAGGAAAATTCTCAAACAGGGATTTGATGTCCAGCTGGCTGAAGAAGACGAGAATGTCGTATTTGATGTCCTTGAGGTCGGACAGGTCCGCACTGACGGTGCGGTACATCACGCTCTCGTAAAATTTGATCTTGGTGGTGCGCAGGAATTCCGCTGAATCGTTTTTGCCCGTATCGGAGCAGGGCATCAGAAAAGTGCCTGCGTCCTTGTGCTTGTTGAAGTAATTGGCCAGGTCGGCAATGCTCTTGGTGCCGTGAAAGACCTTGCGCTTGCGGTATACGATGAACTTTTGCAGGTAGTTGGCAATGGCTTCCGTACCACAGAAATACTTGGTCATTTCCGATATGCGGGAGCGCATCATTTCGCAGACCTTGAAATAATGGTCCACGGCGTTTTTGCTGGTAAATATCACACAGGGAAAATCCTCCGGACGGATGCGCTGTCTTCTGAATTCCTTTTCGGGCAGCGGGTCCACCTGAATAAAAGATCTCCAGTCCACCTGGATCTTATATTTCTCTTCGATGTCGAAATAGGGTGATCTTTCCGGTTTGGGTTGCGAGACCAGGATGGATTTCACCTTTTTCAGTCTGTCAGCTTCCTGGGTCGCAATCGTAGTCGTTTTTGTCGGCATTTACTGCGGCTTTTTGTACCCCTTGGTCAGGTCGTCCGGTCGATAAAGCCGAACAACAACAGATAGGGGGCTATTTCGAAGCTGCAAAGGTACAACAAAAAATGAATTATCGAATTTTGCCATAGATTGGAGGCCAATAATATTTCCTTTGCCTGCCGGAACAGGTAGGCCAAAACAAACAATACCGCCAGGCCGTACAAGAAGCGGCGGGCGATGTCCTCACTGGTAAAGGCCATGACGAAATCCACGGGGATGAGCAGGATGCTGAAAATGCTGCCGAAACTCACGATGTTGAACAAATACCGGTCCGCCTCGCGCTGAAATCCGAAAATGTAGGCAAGCAAGCGGACAGAAAGGTGACGTATCACATAAATGCCTGTAATAAATAAAGTAATATATAACAGATAAAAATAATGCAAGGGTCCGTGAAACAACTGGATACCCAGGAACACAAAGATGGATACACCTGCGAAATACAGGCCGTAAAGGATGAAGACGATGACGTTGTTTTCCTCCCGGGCCTCCCGGTAGAGTACGCTCGCCAGGTTGAGGTTGAAGTTGCTGCGGAACAGTCTTGCCACAAAACCGCGGTTCAGGTTCAGGGCGATGGCAAGCATAAAAGTCAGGAAAAGCAGGAGCCAGAAAAGGAAATTCCTGATCTCGATGGGATCGGCCGGAGAGTTGAGGACTTTGCGCACCCAGTCCCGGAGGCCCGACTCCGTCACTTCCGGACTGTCATCCGGAATGGCCGACCTCAAGTCGAAGGGATTGACCGGCACACTGGTATCCGCCCCGCCCGAAACTCCGGATCCGGACTCCGTTCCCTCAGCCTGGCTTTTTCTGAGTTCGAATGGGTTGGATGTCTGGCTAAAAACTTCTGCCGCTCCGATCAGCAGCATCAGGACGATCAGTTTAAATCCCTTCAGGGCCTGGTGCATGATCTCAGGGACAAATGAATTTGAATCCTATGCCGTGTATGTTGTCAATCTTGATGCCCGGGTCCTCGCTGAGATACTTGCGCAATCTGGAAATGAAAACGTCCAGGCTGCGGCCCATGAAGTAGTCGTCCTCACCCCAAAGGTTTTCCAGGATCAGGGACCTTTTGATCACCTTGTTCTTGTGCTTGATCAAAAAGTCGAGCAATTCGCTTTCGCGCTGGGTAAGTACGCGCACGTTGTTATCGCGGATGAGCTGGTATTCCAGAGGCAAATACTTGTAGCTGCCGATCATGACCTCCTGTTCCTGGGAGGGGGCTTCAAAGACCCTGCTTCTGCGCAGGAAGATCTCGATCTTCAGGATCAGCTCCTCGATGCTGAAGGGTTTGGTGAGGTAGTCATCCCCGCCCAGTTTGAGTCCGTGTATCCGGTCTTCCTTGAGCGACTTGGCTGTCAGGAAGAGGATCGGGATCTGCTGGTCTCTTTTGCGGATGTTTTCGGCGAGGGTGAAGCCATCCATTTCAGGCAGCATCACGTCAAATATGCACAGGTCGAACTTATCCTTTTTATAGGCCTCCAGGGCTTCAGCACCCGTGACGCAATGGACCACTTCATAGCCTTGCAGTTCCAGGTGATCCTTGGTGATAAAGCTGAGGGTCTCGTCGTCCTCGGCGTATAGAATTTTCGCTTTTTTCATTCAAAACTGTTTTTGCAGGTTATAAAAACACTTGTGCCTTCCCCGTAAACGCTCTGCAAATTAAGTTCAAATTCGTGAGCGTCACAAATTCTTTTTACGTAATATAATCCAATGCCAAAACCTTTCACATTGTGGACGTCGCCGGTGGAGACCCTGTAAAATTTCTGGAACAGCTTGGCCTGGTCCTCGTCGGGAATGCCCACCCCCTGGTCGCGGATCTCGATCTCAAGGCTTTTGCCCTTGTTGCGGGTGAAGATGCTGATTTCAGG
>CAYXKO010000393.1:0-2877 GCA_964465435.1 uncultured Saprospiraceae bacterium
GGTTCTTATTCAGGCGCTGTGCCCAATGAAAAGATCACCTGGGGCAAGCTGGATATACACACGCCTAAATTTGTGATCGAGAGCGACGCCACCATTGTGGCCCCGCTGATATTCGCCTGGATCCTGGGATGGTGATCCTTGTTGGGATCCTGCATGGATCCCTTGATCACAAACATTGGGAATCGGAACTCCATGCGGGTCTTTAAAAGATTTTCTGTAGCAGTCGGTCCTTTTGAAATGCAAAGTTTAATTGCGCTTGCGCATTGGGACCACTGAGCTTTGTTGCTGAAACTTCCCGTAACTATTTGCCTGTCATTCGGCAACATCCGAACCGTTTGACCATGGGGCGGCTGCAGGCCGATATTGTCCGCTGTTGGGATGAAAGGTCCGCCAGCTATGCCAGAACTCCTGGTATGCCTGCACTGGAATCAGATCGGTGCAGGGCATTGATTGGTCATTCGGAATACATTGGCCCGCAAACGTATAATGCATCGTACCATTGCTGATGGTGTCGTTTTCCTTTATAAAGAAAGAGTCGCGGTCATTTCGCAGAAAAGCGGCAAAACTCTTTCCATCCGAAGCGAGTGCGATCAGCACGGAAGCGGGGCCCAGGGTGTCGTTGATACAGCCGTATTCCTTCAGGTCCTTCCAGTCATAGGCCTTGTTCATTCCATTCCAGCTGATGCCGACGATCCAGGACTTATCCTTCCATGCGGAAGTATCTGATCTGGTCAAATGGGATTTTCCAAGTCCGTCCTCAAATCCGGAGAGTTTTGCATACTTAGCTTCTGCGCTGCAATCCGGTTGCAGGATCTGACTTTCGGGATGCCGTTTCAGCCACTCGCCGAGTGAGCCTTGAAAAAAGGGATATTCAGGCAGCGACCTTCCCTTTGCCGGACCTGCCACGGCTTCTCCGGTGGCCTGCTGCCACCAGCTTTTGGATACATGGTCTTCAATCATGGCATTGAACCGGTCCATCCCGACCAACCTAAACCAAAGCAATTGGTCCTGGTCATAGGGCAGATAAACGCGTCCTGTGCGGCAGACGGTGCAATAGGTCAGTAGCAGGGAACTATCCTCAAACTGGTCGGAGATGTAGTGGTGGTAGGCAAGGTACTGCACCGGATAAGCGCGGGCCCGGCCTTGAAAAACCACTCCCAGAACCAGCCTGGCACTGTCCACCTGATTGTCCTCCGCTGCTTTGGAGAAAACTACTCGTTCCGGCTGCAGAAACATTCTTTCTGCAGTCATCTTGAAATTGAAAACATAAAATACTCCGGCAAGCACCAGCCAGGGCAAATAATGAAATGCGGATGCACCTGCAATAAAGCGAGAGAAGAACAGAAACATCCCGGACCACAACAAGCCCCGGATCAGCCACCGCCAGGAATAGAGAAAATGGGCGGTCTGCACCCAGCTGGTTTGCTGGCTTCCCGGAAAGGGCATAATCAGGTATTGGTGAAGCACTTCAAAGACCAGTGCCAATAAAAACAAAACATAAAAGGAACTTGGCTTGAAGCTCATGGATCAAAATATTTTCATCGGTTCAAAATCGGGTACCAGTGCCTGGAAACATCCGGATCCACAGGCGGAGGAGGAGGCTCCATGGCAAGATCGGGAAACAACTTGGTGGAAAAACCTTCAAAGTCCTTTGCCCATTCCTTGTGCTGATACACGCAGACCGGCAGACAAATGGAGCAATATTTGTGCTTTGCAAAGTAGGGAAAACAGCGACCTGTGTCGACCACGTAGCGGTCATTGCCCAAATGGTCTTTTCCTGCTTCAGGAGACCTGTGGTCGGGTATTGCCTTTGCGGGGCAATAGATCCTGCAAGCCTTGCACTTGTCGCAAAATGCCGCAATTCCGGTGTCAATTGGCTTATCTGTTTTCAAAGGCATATGGGTAATGACGCTTCCGATCCTGAACAGAGGACCCATTTTGGGGTGAATGATCGACCCGTGTCTTCCCAGTTCTCCAAATCCTGCTTTCAGGGCAAGAGGAATGTGAAGCACATCGCTGTCCCCGATGGGATGCTCTACCTTGCATTCATAACCCAGGTCGCGCAAAAAAGCTGCAAGGGCGATGACGATCTCACCCAGGGTAAAATAAACGCGAAGGCATTCTACGGCGGACCGGTCTGAGGGCACTTGCTGAAACTCGCGCCAGAGCATTCTCTTTCCCACTACAATGGCATATTTTTCTGAAACGATGCGACCCCGGTAAATGTCAGAAGGTTCAATTTCACAAATCCCCACCTCATCCGCGCCCAGTTCAAACCCCCTGGCCTTGATCGCATCTGAGGCTTGCCCGGGCGTGTCAAAAACGGTTTTGGTCTGATTTACCTCACCGTCAAATCGCGGCAACTGGTATTGGCGGATGGAATTCAAAATTTCATCCACATCGTCAATGTGGGTCTGCCTGCCTCCGACCGCCTGGTACCATTCCTCCCAATTAAATGCAGGCACGCTCATGTGCGATCGGATTGTATGACACCCAATGTTACCCTTTCTGATTCAATCATCGTGTTATGCACCGTATTAATAAATGAGCGGAATATTCTACGCTGTAAATTTATCAAACGAGGGCCGCAGTCTTTTGAAAATGGGATGAAACGGCACCTCTGCTTTACGAAATGAGGCAATATCTGTATTACCTGATTGATCTCAGATGAGACTTCGTCTTCCAATCTCCCTCTTCAACCTATTATCTTTCATCTCCCAAGCTAAAGGAACTTCATACCTACTTGCCATGCATTTCCGTTTGCCTTCGTCCGCATGCAAGTCAAGCTCTATGACACCCGATCCGGGCTCTTCGCCCATGCACAAAAAAAAAGCCCCCCTTGATCCGCATTGCTGCTTATTCAAGAGAGGCCATCCC
>CAYXKO010000394.1:0-2866 GCA_964465435.1 uncultured Saprospiraceae bacterium
CATCAGAATGCTGGGTTTCGACGGCATGACCCGCTCGACCGTACATGCCATCCTCAATGCCAACTACATCGCCCATCGTCTGGGCAAGCGCTATAAAGTCCTGTACAAGGGAGAAAAGGGCCGGGTGGCGCATGAGCTGATCCTGGATCTGCGTCCCTACAAGGATGTGGGTGTTTCAGCCGAGGACGTGGCAAAGCGGTTAATGGATTATGGTTTCCACGCACCAACGCTTTCCTTCCCCGTAGCGGGCACCATCATGATCGAACCAACGGAATCCGAGAACCTGGAGGAACTGGATCGCTTTTGCGATGCCCTCCTGAGCATCCACGATGAAATAGATGAGATCGCCAGGGGTGAATATCCTGCGGATGACAACGTGTTGCACAATGCTCCGCATACGGCTGCAGTGATCACGGCGGATGAATGGAAGCGTCCATACAGCCGTCAGAAGGCAGCCTATCCCTTGCCTTACCTCGCACAATCCAATAAATTCTGGCCTTCAGTCAGCAGGGTCAACAATGCTTACGGAGACCGCAATCTCGTCTGTACCTGCCCTCCTCTGGAAGATTACATGAACGGCTGATCCAATCGATCCGTAAGCCATGCAGATCAGCGCAGAGTATTGCAGCAGTGTTTTCCAGGAGGTCATCCGGACCTATCATCTCACGGACGACGTGGATACCCTGTATCCATTTGAGGTTGGACAATCCGACATCCATCACATGTTGATGAGAAAATGCTGGATTGACTGCGTGCAATGGCACCTGGAGGATATCATCCGGAGACCCGATTTGCCTGCTCCAAAATTTATCGAGATCAAGAGGAGGATCGACCGTTCCAACCAGGAACGGACGGACCTGGTCGAAAAAATCGACGATTGGTTTTTGAACGAACTCAAATCCGTTGAGCTGCGGAAGGATGCACGCATCAATACCGAGACTCCTGCCTGGGCCCTGGACCGATTGTCCATTCTGATGCTCAAGTTGTGGCATATGGATGAGCAGGCATCAAGACAGGATGCCGAGGAGCATCACCGGATCTTGAGTCGCAACCGGTATGCTGTCCTGCTTGATCAGAAAACGGACCTGTGTGCCAGCATCAACAGCCTGATCGAAGAGCTCGAACAAGGCAGGGCATTGATGAAGGTCTACCGGCAAATGAAGATGTACAACGACCCCACCACCAATCCGGAGCTGTACAAGCCCAAGAGTTGAGGTATGAAACTCCTGGTCATCCGGTTTTCTGCACTGGGAGATGTGGTCATGACCCATCCGGTCATCCGGAAAGCAACCGAGTTGAATCCGGAAGTTGAGATTCACTTTCTCACCCGGAAAGCTTTCTCTTTCGTACAGGGATCCACTCAGCGCGTCCAGGTGATCGGCGTAGAATTCGATCGCGGGATCAAGGGTTTTATTCAATTGATAAGACTTTGTTTTTCGCTCCGGCAAAAAGGATTTGATGCCGTGGCCGATTTGCATGGGAACCTAAGGTCAGCCTGGATCCGGGGCTTTTTCCGGATGACGGGGATTGCAGTTTTTAAAATTGACAAGGGACGCCGGGAAAAGAGGGATTACATCCAGTCCGGATCCCGCAAAAGGGAAGCCTTGCGACACCATTACCTGCGGTATGCAGATGTTTTGCAGGAGGCCGGCTGCAGAATGCCCATGGAAAAGACAATCTACGATGCGGTAAGATGGCCGGAGGATCCCATGCTGGAAGAGAAGATATCCGAGGTGGTGGAAAGCCAGGGTTGGCAGGGTAAAACCCTGATCGGCCTTGCCCCCTTTGCCCGGCATATATGGAAGGAACTGCCTGTTGAAAAAACGGAAGTCGTCATCCGGAAGATCCTGGAAGAGTCGAATGGGGAGTCCGTCATTTTTCTGATCGGTGGTGGAGATCGCGAAATCCGGATCATGAAGGAATGGCAGAAAATAAATTCCGGCCGGATCAAACTCCTCCACGAGTACCTGCCCCTGCCCCTTCAGGTTCGTTTTTTTTCCAGGATGGACGTATTGATGACCATGGATTCCGCCAATCTGCACCTGGCATCCCTGTCCCAGGTCCCCAGAATCATTTCCATCTGGGGTCCCACTCATGCCGATCTGGGTTTTGGGCCTTCTGCTGATCAAAGAAATTTGCTGATCCAAATGGATCCCGAACAACTTACCTGCAGGCCATGCTCTGTTTTTGGAAATAAGGTCTGCAGCAGGGGAGATCATGCATGCATGCGCAATCTCGATGCGCTGAGGATTGCCGGAGAGATTTTGACCGCGGTCAAAGGTCCTTCTTTCTAAACACCCGTACCGAAATCACGCCGGGTATCAGGATCCACAGCAGCATGGTGATCAGGGTAAATGCGGTGCCGATAAAGCTGCTGAAAAATTCCTTGTACAAAGCTCCTGTATACCCCATCAGCGCACTGATATCCAATTTGAGCATCATCGAGATTCGGCAAAGGTCTATGGGATTGAGCGCGGCCAGGAAGACCACGAATTTTTCCATGGGATAGTCGCTGAGGTTCATCAGCAGCGTCATGATGATCACGTCGTACAGCAGAGAAAAGTAAAACCAGGCCAGCAGTACCAGTCCCAGGCCGCGGGATTTTTCGCGGGAAAGAATGACCACCAGCATGGCGATGGAAGCACAGGCGACCGATAGGATCATGGTGATCAGGATGAGGAAAAGGATGGTGCTTCCCGCTCCGAAAATGACTGCGGGGATTCCAAGGCCCAACCCCAGACTCAGTGCAAGACTGATGCCTACCGCGATCATTTCACTGAGGATGATCCGGGTGCGTGCTACCGGAAGACAGAGTAATACTTCCTTGAATTCGTAAGCGTTGAAATAATAGTTTCCTGCAAAGACC
>CAYXKO010000395.1:0-2860 GCA_964465435.1 uncultured Saprospiraceae bacterium
CTTCGTGTATCGCCATGCCACGTGCATACCAACCCTGATAGGAGCTGATGTCCGGAATGTTATGCTGGAAAATCGTCCTAAATCGGTCTGGGGTCCTCATAAAGCCAATTGTTTTAAATTGGTCTGAGAAAATTGCATAAATGCGGTCCGGATTGGAGTTTTGCTGAGCGATCATTATTTTGCCCTGGCGAATGGATCCATTTTGGTATGGGATCTTTGTCCAGCTAAGCCCCCTGTCATTGCTCGTAAATATCCCATAGTCGGTGGCGCCAATTCCTCCGACAGATGCGGTCAATAAGCTTCCATTGTAGCTGTGTATCAAAATGTCAGCTACCATTGATTTGTCGAGTATCAATTGCCAATCATTACCACCATTTTGCGATTGATACAATCCATGTGTGGTTGCAGCATAAACGATTTTTGTATCTGACGGATCAAATGCGATGCGGTTGATTCCTCTGTCTTCATACTCGCTCCAATCCAGTGATAACTGCCACGTTTTACCGCGGTCCCTGGATTTGAGAATTCCGATTCCGCTAAATCCTCTCAGTGTTCTGTAAAATCGTCCCTGGCTTGAATTATTTGAATTATAGATTTCTCCGGTCCCTGCCAAGATGATATGGCCGGAATCCGGATTGACCGCAAGCGCCGAAAAGCTTGAAACCGCATATCCTGTCCTGACGGGTTTCCAGGCCTCCGGGCCAATGCCTCCTGTTTGAGATTTCCAAAGCCCGCCGGATGCGCTCCCTGCCCAGATTTCCTGCGTGTCTTGGGGATTTATGGCCAGACAAAGCATTCGCCCGGATATCCCGATGGGGCCTTGAAAGGTCCAGGACAGGTCAGTGTCGGAAACCTCTTGGGCTTTGGGTATCTGCAGAAAATTGTGATCGGTATTCTTTTGCAAAAAACAGGATTGACCTGTCGGAAAAGGGAAAAGCCTTCTTTCCGACTCCTGTTGCAGTCTTAGGTATAACGATGATTCTGGCCCTTTTTTCTGGCCTTTATAACAACATTGAAAAGAAAGAGAAACAATTATCAGGAAGAAATAAGTTCTCATAGGGTAAGGTGTGTCAACCGCCTGATCTCTTACAATCTTTAAATCCCATTGATTTAAGATATTCTATCGCTTTTTCAACATGGTTTCCCTGTATGATGATTTCCTGATCTTTTACACTTCCTCCGACCCCAATCTTTGTTTTTAGAGATTTGGCGATCTTTTCAAGTTCATTTTCAGGTATGGTGAAGCCGCTGATCCGGGTCATGAACTTTCCACCTTTTACAGATTCTGGCCGTACCCTGATTTTCTGAGATCCTAGTGAGGGGGATATTTCGTTTTCATCTTCAGCCTGGGGTGTGTATTCCTTATTGGTCGAGTACACCAAGCCAAGGTCTGAGAGTGAATTTAATCTTTTTGCCATCAGATTTTCTTTCCATGTAAAGCTTCTTGCACATTCAGGTCCATTGCTCTGTGGGCCAAAGGACTGGCAAATTCATTTAATTCGGCCATTAGCTTGTCAAGAGCAGATTTGTTTTTGGACCCAATTGCTTCCCGGAGCAAATCTACAAAGATTTTCAGTTTGTCCTTCTCCTGTGCAGACAACCATTCCTTGTTCTGATTTAAAAACCGCTGGGTGTGCAGAATGATGTTTTCTGCCTCATTGATTGCATCCGTGAGCGCTTTGCGTTGCATGTCTTCTTCAGCGTGCTCCAAGGCGCTTTTGAGCATGGAGTTGACCTCCTCGGGGCTCAGAGTGAACTGGGACCGGATTTCAATCTCCTGCTCGGCACCTGATCTCAGTTCCCTGGCTTTTACCTGAAGTATTCCATCTGAATCAACCCTGAATGAAACTTCGATCTTGGGCAGACCGGCCGGCATGGGAGGGATTTTTTTGAGCGTAAATTCACCCAGCTTCCTGTTGAACTCAACCAGGTCCCTTTCGCCCTGGTAAACTGATATTTTAAGCTGGGTTTGTCCGTCTTTGTGCGTTGTATAGTTTCTTGCCTGGTTTGCAGGAATTTTACTGTTTCGGGGAATGACCACATCCATGATGCCACCCATGGTCTCAATTCCCAATGAAAGCGGATTGACGTCCAGTAATAGCATATCCCTTCTCCTGCCTGATAGTATATCAGCCTGAATGGATGCGCCCAGGGCTACAGCCTCGTCCGGGTCCATTTCAATATGACCTTTCTTTCCGAAGAACTGTTCGACTGAGTCCTGGATGAGGTACATTCTCGTACTGCCTCCGACCAGTATGATCTCGTCGAGATCTTGCGGGGTCAATCCGGAGTCCTTTAAAGCCAGTCTGCAACAATCCAGAGTCTTGTCAACCAAAGAGCGACAGCACAATTCGAACTCTGATCGGCTCAGCTCAAGTGGCATCCCATTCCATGTAGCTGAAACACTGGTGTAATGATTCAGCCCTTTTCGGGCTTTCTCGGCTTCAAGACGTAGTGAATTTCTCGAGGCGGCTTCCGCGGGAACCTGAAAACCGTATTTATCTGCCCAGTGAGATATGATCGCCATGTCAAAATCGTCTCCTCCGAGGTATGTGTCGCCTCTTGTGGACAAAACATCAAAAATTCCATCTTCAATCCTGAGTATGGTAAGGTCAAAAGTGCCGCCTCCCAAATCGTAAACCGCCACTGTGGTGGATGTTTCCCTGTTTAATCCAAGGCCATAGGCAAGGCTGGCTGCCGTGGGCTCATTGATTATCCTAAGCACATCCAGACCGGCAAGTTTGCCGGCGTCCCGGGTTGCCTGACGCTGATTGTCATTAAAATAAGCTGGCACAGTGATGACTGCCTTTTCAATTTTTGATTTCGTGGACTTTTCTGCTTCTGATTTAAGATGTCTGAG
>CAYXKO010000396.1:0-2858 GCA_964465435.1 uncultured Saprospiraceae bacterium
CCATACCCATACCCTCAGCCAAACGTTTAAATCCGTATGTATCCGTAATTAACTGTTTACTTTCGTTTATATATATTATTTAAATGGCACCTATAAAAATTAAAAACATTTCTGAAAAATCCGTTTCTCGGCTTTACCCGGACATTTTCAGACTACCAATCCGTCCAAAAATTTTATGATGTGATTTTCTCAAATCTCAAAAAGGGATTATGACTTTATGTATCACCCGCAGCCATCCGTTGAAAGCGCGCTGTTAACCCTGTTTAACCTTACTCCCAAAAAGCCTGTGTTCTATCAGAAACAACCCTTATATTCGTGGGATGCGAGCGAACGATCCACTCCGAAGGAGGGGTATCGCACGACAGTGCGATAAGTGAGCGAGGGCGAAAGCCGAACGAGACTTTTAAGAAAACTATCAATAAAATTGATCCTTTGTTTGGCTTCCTCCAAGCCCTGACGTCGTGCCGTGCCCCCAATCCATTTGTGGCCCCACCCACCAACAAGTTGGGTGCACGAAAATTTATTGGTGAGGGCTTTTTCACTTTTTGAGCTGTCGCTCAAAACTGCTTCGCAGATCGTTCAGTCGTACCTGAAAAAAAGTGGAATAGTGTATTTTCATAATATTTTTTTGAACTGGAGTCACTTTCATTCTTCGCCATTTTCAAGCGATCCGAGAGAATGACTCATCGATGAGAAAGCCGGATGAATGAATCCCGTTACACATCAACTTCCATGTACAAAACAAAATACCCGGCGCATTTGTCGTTGATTGGATGACAGGCAATCATATTCGATCGGGAATTTTCATTTTGGTTTTCACCAGCATCCAATGCCTGAACCTGGTCTCTCAATCCGGGACACCGGAAGTGATCTCCTGTGGTTCCATGCGCGGGACGATGTGGGAGGGAAAGACAGGTCCTGCAATTTTACTGGACACCCTCACAGACCGGGCATTTTTGTATGGCCTGGGTCCGGGGGACCAGCTGAAAGGGGAATGGATGATCTATGGGGGACAGGCCTGGCACTCCAGGGTGGGACCGGACAGCCTGATAGACATGACCCCGGGATTCTCCGGCGGAGCTCCTTTTTTTGTTTATGCCAGGGTCAGGGACTGGCAACCAGTGCATTTGCCCGATACGGTCCGGGACCTGGGCACGCTCGGGTCCTATCTGGATCAGAAATTCCCGAACCTCGACCGGGCATTCCCCTTTCGCCTGGAGGGCATGGTCAAACAAGCCAGGATACACCTTGTCAATCTGCCCGCGGGAGCCAGGGTGGAAAGTCCTGAAGACGCGCACAGAGGCATCGTGCATTACTCCGTCAGCGATCAACCCTGCCATTTTCTCGGCTTTTTCTCCAGGCAGCACCAGGGGGTCTTCATCCACCACGACAGCTATATCCATACCCATCTGATGTCGTTGGATGGCCTTAAGATGGGCCATCTGGAAGAAGCCCGCTGGGATCCAAAGGCCCTGATCCTGTTTCTGCCGGCCGGTATACCCTGAGCAGGAGGCAAGCTCCTGGGTACCTGATTGACAGGGCTTTTCAGTCCAAAAGCGCCTCCAAAGCCCGGATAAGCCTAAAAATCAGCCTTATTGACATTTTTTTTGAATTTTCAGGAGGTCAATATCTGAAAAGGCCCTATATTTGCACTCCATTTTAAAAATGACAGGATCATGATTGCTGTATTGAATATTCAGGGACAACAGTTTAAGGTGAAAGAAGGCCAGAAATTGTACGTCCACAGACTGGATGCCGAAACCGGAGACCAGGTGAGCTTTGACCAGGTGCTGATGCTGACCGCAGACGGCGGTTCCACCACCGTTGGCACACCTACGCTTTCCGGTGCCAAAGTACAGGCTAAGGTCCTTGCTCATGTAAAAGGCGACAAGGTGATCGTCTACAAAAAGAAAAGGAGAAAGGGTCTTGAGAAGAAAAACGGCCACCGCCAATCCTTCAGCCAGATCGAAATTCAATCCATACATTCCTGATTAAAACCAAAAAGAGCATAAGCCATGGCACATAAGAAAGGTGAAGGTAGTACCAGTAACGGCCGGGACAGTAATAGTAAACGTCTCGGTATCAAGCTTTTTGGCGGTCAACAGGCGATCGCTGGCAACATCATCGTACGTCAGAGAGGTACTCGCTACCATGCCGGTAAAAACGTAGGCATTGGCAAGGACTGGACTCTTTTTGCACTGACCGACGGCGAGATCAAGTTCACCAAAACCCGCAAGGACAGGACCCTCGTACACGTCCTTCCCTCCGCTTCTGCTCCTGTAGCAACCAGACCGGTAGCCAGTTCCGAAGAAGAATAAGGCTTTTTTTCCTGTTCAATCTATTACCCACACTTGTTCCAGGGGTATCCATCCTATGGATGTGCCCGAAGCTTCCACTTTGATCCAGGGTCCGATCTGATCGATCACCTTCAGTGTCTCTCCTGCGCGTATCTCTGACACGGCCAAACTCGCCTGATCGGGTGACGCCCTGAGGCTTTCATGTTCCTTTAAGACCACCTGTCCGCTGCGATCCCGCAAATTATTCTCCCTGAGGGCCAGGGTCAGAAATGCCATAGCCGGGACCAGAATCCAGGCGAACCTCCGGAACCCGCTACGGAATCCTAGCCAGATGAAGCCACTCAGGGCCAATGAAAACAAAAGCAACCACAGGGTCCCGGGCAATAGGACCGCTACCCGGTCCACCGCCTCTACCAGTACATTCCCGGCCAGACTGACCGGCTCGACCTCGGCTTCCTCCTGCGCTTTTTTGAGATGTTCCGCAGCTGCCTTCATCCTGGGATCCCTGACCAGGCATTTTTGGTAATAGAGTATGGCCGGAGGGTAATTTTTTTCCATCAG
>CAYXKO010000397.1:0-2853 GCA_964465435.1 uncultured Saprospiraceae bacterium
CCCTGCAGGAGCAGTTGCTCTCCTCCGAGGCGAAACATTTCCTCAATTTTTTCCTTGTACTCGTCCAGGGTGGTGATGTAGCTTTCCGGATTTCCCGGGGGGCGGTAAAAATTGCAGAATTTGCAATTCGCCACGCACACGTTGGTGGTATTGGAGTTGCGGTCGATGATCCAGGTCACCTTGCGTCCCGGCACACTTTGCTGCCTGAGCTGGTTGCCTACCCACATCAATTCCGCCGTAGGAGCCTTTTCCAGCAGAAAAAGGCCTTCTTCTGCCGTAAGCGGCTGTTTATGTAAGGCTTTTGTTAAAAGCGTATCGATTTGCATAACTTTTCGATCAAAAGTACTTATATTTGCGCTTGTTTTTCAGAAGAGGGAACAGCAGGTTCCCTTTTTTGTTTCTCCGAACCATAAGATGTTTACCGAAGAGATTCATCAGTTATTGCTCGAAAAGTTCCAGGAAGAAAGCTTCAGGGACTGTTTTCTGGTTGCGATCGAACAGCATGGCAAGCAGGTGGGCGTCTTTCTGGACAGTGATACCGGGATTACCTTTGAGCGCTGCAAGGCCATCAGCAGGTATCTGGAGTCGCATCTGGACGAGAAGAAATGGCTTGGTGAAGATTATGTTCTTGAGGTTTCCTCTGCCGGTATCGGCCGGCCCCTGATCTATCCCAGGCAATATGTGAAAAACATGGGCAGGCTACTCAAAGTCGTGTTTTCAGACGGAGCGGTCCAGGAAGGGACCATCGTAGGGGCGGACGATCAGAAGGTTACTTTGGAATGGACCGAGGAGCGCAAGGAAAACAAGAAAAAAATCAAGGAAACGCATCGTTTGGAGATTCCTTACGGGCAAATAAAAGAAGCAAAAATCCAGATTAAGATATGAAATTGGTAGAAACTTTTGCGGAGTTCAAAGCCGGAAAAAATATCGACAGGCCCACGATGATGCGGGTTTTGGAAGACGTATTTCGTTCGCTGATCAAGAAGAAATACGGCTCTGACGACAATTTTGATGTCATTGTCAACCCGCAAAAGGGTGACCTTGAGATCTGGAGGGTGCGCACCATTGTGCCGGACGGAGAGGTGACGGACGATCTGAAGGAAATAGCCATTTCCGAAGCGCTGGTCATTGATGAGGACTACGAAATAGGATCTGAGTGTTTCGAACAACTTAATCTGGACGATTTTGGTCGCAGGGCCATCATGGCCGCCAGGCAGACGCTTGTTTCCCGGGTCATGGAGCTGGAAAAGGACGATGTTTTCAAAAGATATGCAGAGCGGGAAGGAAGTCTGGTAATCGGCGAAGTGAATCAGGTTCTGAAAAAAGAACTTTTGATCATCGACGATGCCACCAACAACGAACTCATTTTGCCCCGTACCGAGATGATCCGCGGAGATCATTTCCGCAAGGGCGACATTGTCCGGGCTGTGATCAAAAAGGTGGAGATGAAAAACAACACACCGGTCATCACCCTCAGCCGCACGGATCCCAGTTTCCTTCAAAGGCTCATGGAGCAGGAGGTGCCGGAGATCGAAGACGGACTGATCGCCATCAAAAAGATCGTGCGCATGCCGGGAGAAAGGGCTAAGGTCGCTGTGGAATCCTATGACGACCGGATCGATCCGGTGGGTGCCTGTGTGGGCATGAAGGGCAGCAGGATTCACGGGATCGTGCGCGAGCTTCGCAATGAAAACATCGACATCGTCAACTTTACCAACAACCTGAACCTCTATATTCAGCGTTCCCTGACGCCGGCCAAGATCAACAACATCGAGATCGATGAAAAGAACAAAAAGGCCAGTGTGTATCTGAATGCTGACCAGCTTTCGCTGGCCATCGGGAAGGGAGGATCCAACATTAAGCTGGCGACCAAACTGACGGGTTACGAGATCGACGTATACCGGGATCAGGTTGGCGAGGAAATGGACGATGTGGATCTGGACGAATTTAAAGATGAAATCGATGAGTGGATCATCGAGGCTTTGAAAAATATAGGATGCGATACGGCCCGGTCCGTATTGAATCTGAGTGCTGAAGAACTTGTCAGACGCACCGACCTGGAAGAGGAAACCATTGTGGAAGTACTCGAAATCCTCGCCAGGGAATTTGAGGATTGATCCGGGAGGCGTATGACAACATTCAGGTAACCAAAAAAAGGAAAAAGGGTATTTGCCAATGACCAAATTATTAATAAAAGTAGCTAAGGAATTTAATGTCGGTGTGGGTACAATCGTCGAGTTCCTGGTATCCAAAGGATTCGAAATAGAGAACAAGGCGACCTCCAAGATCACCGATGAGATGTTCCTGGAACTACAAAAAGAGTTTCAGTCTTCTCTTGCCGATAAGGAGCAGGCTTCCCAATTGGGAAAGCCACCTGTTACAGTGGTGAGGGAGAAGGTGGTACCCAAGCCGGAGATCAATTTGTTTGGCACTCCGACACCTCCCCCCGCAGCTAAGCCTAAGGAGGAGAAACAAGAAGAGGAAGTGATCAAGGCAAAGATCGATGAGGCCGACAAGCCCAAGCTCAAGGTGGTAGGCAAGATCGAACTCGAGAAACCAGAGTCCAAGCCGGAACCCGAATCCGTGCCACAGCCGGAACCCGAAGTACCGAGCCCGAGTCCGGCAGAGACTCCTGCAGCGGAAGTGGCGCAGGAAGAGATCACGAGGATCGAAGCCCCCACCCTTAAAGGACTTAAGATCCTGGGCAAGATCGATACGAACAAGCTTAAGGAGCCTGTCAAAAAGAAAGAGGAGGCAAGGAAGTCTTCGGACACTGCCCTGAAACCGGGTGGCACCGGACCCTCAACGGGTGGAGCCGACGACGCCGCCAAGCGCAAAAGAAAAAGGAAAAAG
>CAYXKO010000398.1:0-2849 GCA_964465435.1 uncultured Saprospiraceae bacterium
CCAAGGCGGACATGCAAAGCAAGCTGGAAGGCATTGAAAAGGGTGCGGATGTGTATCTGGAAAAACCATTTCACAAGGAAGAGTTATTGCTCCGCATCAGAAAACTGCTGGAACAGCGCAGGGCCCTGCAGGCCTATTACAGCAGGCAGATCGGGTTGGCTGAAGGAGCAGTGACGGAAGCGGAACAGGTCCGCGAACCAGAGATGCAAAAACCCTCTGAGCACGAATTTGTCCGGAAGGTGAAAGAACTCGTGGAGGCCAACTTCACCAACTACGATTTTACCGTGGAGAAACTCTGCAAAATGGTCTTTATGAGCCATTCGCAACTGCACCGCAAACTGGAGGCTCTGACCGGATGTTCGCCCAACAAATTCATCCGCGTCGTCAGGCTCAACCGGGCCAAGGAGTTGCTGACCGATCCTGCATTGAGCATTGCGACCATCTCCATGGAATGTGGCTACACCGACCCCGCATATTTTGCCCGCGTCTTTAAACAGGATACCGGACTGACACCCCAGGAATGGCGTGCAGAAAAAAAAGGGTAGAGAGGTTTTATGCTATGAATTGATATCCTTCAGTTCGTAATTCGTACTGCGCCCACCTTCTGACTCCTGCCACAAAATGCCTTTTGAAATCAGGTCTTTGATGTCGCGAAGGGCTGTGTCGGATGAACATTTGCTCATTTTTGCCCATTTGGATGATTTTAGTTTTCCATCCATTCCGTCCAGAAGTTTGTTTAGCATAAAGCGCTGACGATGGTTTATTTCAGTATGTTCGTGTTTTTTCCAAAACTCGGACTTTCTAATTGTTTTTTCGACGGCAAGTTCTGTGTTTATTAGGGCATTTTTAAGGCAGTTTAAAAACCATACGATCCATTCGGTGATGTCTCCTGTACTATGCTGAACTTTTTTTAAAACTTCATAGTATTGTTTGCGTTCATTCAAAATCTGGTTAGACATGCTGTAATACCGAACCTTGCTTTTATCTGAGCGCGCAAGCATTAAATCTGAGATCGCCCTCGCTATTCTACCGTTGCCATCGTCAAAAGGATGAATGATTATGAACCAGAAATGAGCGATGGCTGATTTTAAAACCGGGTCAATGGTTGATTCGGTGTTAAACCAGCTTAGAAATTGGCTCATTTCTTTTTTAATTGCATGGGCAGGCACGGCTTCATAATGAATTTTCTCCTTGCCCAGCGCACCCGAAACAATTTGCATTTCTCCCGTCCGGTATTGACCCACTTCTATCTTGTGCATGCCGCTATAACCAGTTGGAAAAAGTGCGGAATGCCATCCATAGAGCCGTTTGTGGGTCAGAGGCTTCTGGTAATTTTGCGTGGCATCCAGCATCAAATCTACAATGCCTTCCACATTTCTGTTTACTGGGATGAGACCTGCAATATTTATCCCCAGTTTGTTTGCTATGGATGAGCGGACTTGTTCGTAATTCAATTTTTCTCCTTCAATTTCGGACGATTTGACCACGTCCAAAGTGAGGGTTGTCAGGTTTGTTTCCTCTTGTGTTGCGAATCCCAAAGAACCCATTTGCCCATATATTTTGCCTTGCAGATTTCTTACTTCTCCGAAAAGTGCGCTAATGGCGGATTCCCGCCAGCTGAAATCGGTCCAGTTTATCTGTTCGTAAATGTATTTTGCCACCGGATTCAAGTAATTCTGCGGCAAATATAGGAAATAATCGCCGCAAATATGCGGTGAATAGCGTTTTTATTCACCGCAAGCGATAGGCCTGCAAGTCGGCTTTTGAGCGGCCGGACTCTATTTCAGGTCGAATGAAGTGGTTGGCTGAAAATTCAGAAGCAACTGAGCCTCTGGGAGGATCTATCCACGATTCCTGGGATCCTCATCCACATACTCCAGAATGTCGCCGGGCTGGCATTCCAGGGCTTTGCAAATGGCCTCCAGGGTGCTGAAGCGCACGGCCTTTGCTTTTCCCGTCTTCAGGATGGAGAGATTGGACAGGGTCAGGTCCACTTTTTCTGACAGCTCATTGAGCGACATTTTGCGCCGGGCCATCATGACATCCAGGTTTACAATGATCGGCATGGCTTATACGGTTAGTTCGTTTTCGTTTTGCAATTCAATTCCTCTCTTAAAGATCAGGGCAATGACAAACAGGATCGCGGACATCATCAGATACGCACCACTGTCATCCCAGTAGCGGCTGATCACATCCACGTCATATCCTCTTTGGATCAGACTTTTTACAAACCGGTGGGCAAGATGGCTGACAAGCCCAACTGAAAATGCAAAGTAGCTGATCTGCGCGATCAGGCCTGAGACCGTCTCCGAAAAGGGCTTTGAAAGCTCTATGTTCTTAAACAAACGGAGCACGTAGTAAAATACGAGGGCCTTTAAAACAGAGATCGCGAGGAGGAAACTGAACAGCGCGGAATAGATTGTCTTGCTTTGCTCATAGACCCTGGACAGGTCCAGGCCCAGATGCAGGTTGTGGGTTGCCACAGGCCTGAACAGGCTGTAGAGGTAGTTGAATAGCAGGGCTCCCGTCTGCACGCAAAGTCCGGCAAAAATGAACCAGCACACCACTTGGATGGCTTTCCAGATAAAATCGTCTCTCTTTGACATGGTTGATGTGATTGATTATTCTGCAAAGATAAGACTCATTTATTGAAAAACAATAAAAAAAAATTAAAAAGTAATAAATAAATTATTTAAAACGATATAATTTTATCGAATTGTCTGATTCCCTGAGCCTTGTCAGGATCGTGCCGGAGTGATTTTTTTTGGCAGGCCGGGTCGGGTACTCCCATCCCACCCGTTTTCCCGCGATCCGGACAGGTCGGCGGGACGGGTCATGGACAGCGGCAG
>CAYXKO010000399.1:0-2838 GCA_964465435.1 uncultured Saprospiraceae bacterium
AATAACCTGCTGCATGGTTTCAGCTGAGGTTTCAGGTTCGAATTCCTTGAGGTTTTTTAATTTCCTTACTATTCCATTTTGTTTGTTCAGAACCTGACTGTATTTCATCAAAATGGCTGTTTCCGATCTTTTTTCCGATATGGTGTTCTTATCGATTTTTGGCATGTCTGTCTCAAGGGTAGGGTTGTAACCCTTAGGCCGGTCTTCATCCTTTTTATCCTTGTTTTTAGAAGGATTGATCTTTATGGATCGGTCAGAAATTCTGTTGTTTAATTCCAGATTTTCCTGATCCATTCTGCCTCTCAACTTTTCAAAACTTGAATTAATGTAATCTATATTTGAACTTATAGTTGCTTTTTCAAAAGTTTTTAAAAGTTTGCTTAAGTCCTTGATATCCTTCTTTTCCTTTTTGAATTCCTTGTTGGTATAAATGGCCTTATACCTGATCAGAGAGTCCTGGGCCTTGATCTGAATAATCACAAACGCTGAAATCAACGCTGTAATTAAGATTTTTTGAATTTTCATGTTTTCAGTTCTTACAATAAATGTTGTAGGCATTTCTCAGATTATCAGAAATCATCTGAGCTGATCTCCCTTCGATATGGTGTCTTTCGAGCATATGAACCAGTTTGCCATCCTTGAACAGGGCAATACATGGTGATGAAGGAGGATAGGGTAACAGGTACTCTCTTGCTTTTGAAGTAGCAGAGGTGTCGAAACCTGCGAAAACCGTGAGCAACCTTTCCGGTTTAATCTCATTTTGCAGGGAAATTCTGACTCCAGGACGGGCATTAGCTGCCGCGCAGCCACAAACGGAATTAACCACCAACAAGGCAGTGCCTTCTTTTTGTTCAAGCTGTTCAATTACTTCCTCTGGATTAGTCAGACTTACAAAGCCTGCATTGACCAATTCCTGAGCCATGGGTTTAACGAGTTCTGCTGGATACATGATACTAAAATTTTATAGCTAAACGTCGCAAGAGGCTTTTTGTTTTGAAATGGCAAGAGATGATTATAATGATGTGAGGTTCAATAGTTTGTGAAGATATTCCCCATATTGGCTTTTGCTGTAATGGTCTGCCAGTAATTCTAACTGATCTCTTTGGATATAATTCATAAGATATGCTACTTCTTCAGGACACCCGATTTTTAAGCCCTGCCTTGCCTCAATGACCTGGATGAATTGCGATGCCTGCATGAGCGATTCATGGGTGCCGGTATCCAGCCATGCCACTCCTCTTCCCAAAATCTCAACCTTTAGTTTTCCCCGTCTCATATACTCCCGGTTCACATCTGTGATCTCGTATTCTCCTCTGGCTGAAGGCTTTAGGTTTTCTGAAATCTCAATCACCTGATTGTCATAGAAATATATTCCCGGTACTGCATAATTGGATTTTGGCTGTAGTGGCTTTTCCTCGATGCTGACTGCCTTTTGTGATTCATCAAATTCCACTACGCCGTACCTTTCCGGATCTGCAACCGGGTAGGCAAAAATGACACCCCCATCGGGATTGGTGCAATTTCGGAGGAGGTCGGGGAATTTATGACCGTAAAATATATTGTCTCCCAAAATGAGACACACCTTGTCATTCCCAATAAACTCCTTGCCCAGCACAAAAGCCTGAGCCAGACCATTGGGAGTTTCCTGAATTTTGTATTGAATGTTGATACCGATTTGATGACCATCTCCCAATAATGCTTGAAATTGGGGAATGTCCCTCGGGGTTGAAATGATCAAAATCTCCCTGATTCCGGAAAGCATGAGAGTCGTCAGGGGATAATAAATCATGGGCTTGTCATAAACCGGCATTAATTGCTTGCTCATGGCCAGCGTAAGCGGGTATAATCTGGTACCGAGACCACCTGCTAAAATAATTCCTTTCATTGTATTACTTTATCCGATTATGGCTCAAAGTTAGACTTACTTTTGGAATTCTCTTGAATGGCCACTAGGTATGCTGAACTTTTTAGGAATATTTCATAGCAAATGAGACGATCCCGGACTATATATTTCAACTTGAATTAGGCAGACTATCTCGATTTAAAGAACCCAAATTTGATCACTTTAACATGAGTCTGAACTAAAATTAAATACCTAATCCCGCCCCAGAAATATAATATGCTCACATTTGTGAGAAAGAAATAAGTTCTGTTTGAAAGTCTAAATCAGTCGGTTCTTTTTGTAAGCACTATTCCACTATTTTTCCAATACTTCACTGGAATAAATCCGGATCAAATGATGGAATTCCCATGAGAGCCCTCTATTTTTCCAACGAGTTGCTTGATTTTTTGCTCCTGGTCCATGGGGCATATCAGTATAGCATCTTTGGTATTGATGATTATTGTATTTTCCATACCCTGCACTGCCAGCAGTTGATCCGTATTGCTAAATAAAATACATCCGCGAGTGTCCTGTGAGACCACATCCCCGTTTATTAAGGCATTCATGTTTTCATCCTTAGCGGCCAGTGTATACAACGAACCCCAGGTGCCTAAATCGCTCCATCCAAAATCAACTCTGTTTACATAGATATTGTCTGAATGTTCAAGAATCGCATAATCCACAGAGATGCTGGTACATTCCCTGTAAATACTCTCAATGTCGCTCAAAGGATACGCATGGAAGACCTTGTATAGGTCGGGCGAATGTTGTCTGTAAGAATCAATGATCTTGTTTACTGACCACAGAAACATACCGCTATTCCAAAGGTAGTTTCCGGAATTCATATACTCTGAAGCTCTTTCCAAATTGGGCTTTTCCACAAATTCAAGAACCTGGAAGATCTCATTGTTTTGGGATGCTGAGTTAAAATGAATGTAACCGTAGCCAGTATCCGG
>CAYXKO010000400.1:0-2837 GCA_964465435.1 uncultured Saprospiraceae bacterium
GGCATCAGCGCTCCGGCAATGGATACGGGCAGCGACATGGCGGTTTTCATCTGCTCGAGCGCTCCTGCTTCGATAAATTCCGCTCCAAACACCTGCGCTTCAGGACGGTGCTCGCCTGGGGTCAGGCTGATTTCTGTCCCGGAAAGCAGGGTTTCCTGCCTGAATTGCTGGGCAATATTGCCTAGTTCAGGTTCGTCCAGAAAGTTTTCGGGATAATCCCGGAATTTTTGAAGTACTGCCAGGATCCGGATATCATCCAAGGTATGAACCTGATCCCGGACCCATTGCAGCAATTTGCCGAACGCCTTTCCGGGCTTGAAGCCTAATGCCTTTAACTCACCGGACCAGTCCTTATTTCTCCCCTCCAAATTCATTTTTCGTATTCAAAACATCCTTGATCCGGCGTCTGGGGATCTCTTCTGAAATTGAGCAAATCGAACTCAAATCCGGGCAAAGGCCTGGCTCTTTTTTCTGCCACTGAGAGGCTGTCAAGTCTGAAGTCATTCTTGGTCAGGTCTCTGAATAACCGGTCCAGGCTGTTGTGAAACAAACAGGATTCCGTAAAACGGCTTTCAAAATCCGGAAAATTGGCAGGCCACACGAGTTCTCTTACTTTAAGCAGACAGTGGTCCAGCTTCAGGTCAAAGGGAAACTGGGCTGTATCCAGGGGCTGGATCCAGAATTCATCGGATGATGAACCCGAAATAATGCAGTTGGCAAGCGTTGCCTTCAGACTGTTTCTCCTGATGTCCAGGCAAAAGGGAGGATCTTCGCAAATATAATTGGAGAGCAGCACCGCAGGCTCTTCGTTACCCAGGTTGGCAAAGGTGTTAAAAAATGCCTTCAAACCTCCCCCATTTTGGACAATCAGGGATGAAAGTCCCTGGTCGTAGAAGAGCGAATTATAAACTTCCAGTTGAGCCGCCCTGGCATGGATGCCGGAGAAACTCTGATGGGAAAAGATACAATTGGAGATGGTACAACTCGAGAGTGAATCCAGCGAGATGCCTTCCAGTCCATTCCTGATGTCCGCATAGTGGATTTCATTGCCGGTGGAGTATTGATCAATGGCTATGCCGGACCATTGACCCGGCACGGTTTTGTATTGCTGCTCCAGTCTGGCTCCCGCAATCAGCACCCTGGCCTCAGCTGTCCCCAGGACCCTTAAACTTGCCTTGCTTCCAATGATCAACCTCCCGTCGTTGTAAAACACGGTCTGACCATTCGCATCCTTAAAGGAAGCCAATCCGCCAAAGAAATGGATCCGGCAACCTGCATTCACCTGCAGCACCCCATTGTCGAGGTACACCACCCCATAGACCACATAGGGTTTGTCGTTCTCCCAGGTCAGGGTGCCACCCTGCAGGTCCAGAGAGACCACTTGCCTCCGATTGGCCTTGGATGGGAAATAATGGGCATTTTGCCCGAAAGCCTCCAGGATCAGTTTTGTCCTTTTGTTTCCCTTTTCCACGATCACGGAGTCCAGAATGATAAAGGGGCTGTTCTCCAGGGGATCATTCGGATTTACGGTCACTTCGCAAAAAAGATAAATGCTGTCCTTCGGACCTATGCGAACCTTTTCAAAATCTCGCCCGGGCTTTCCATCCAGATTGAGTCTGAAATGCGAGTTTGATCCCCCGGCCAGGTAGACCCTGTCCAGCTCGAGTCCCTCCTGATCCGGATTGTATATCCTGACAAACAAGGTCGTGGAACCCAGGGTGGTAAATACGGTGTCAAAGGTCAGAGTATCAGATGAAAATACCGCCAGTCCCCCGGATCCGAATTCGGGATCCTTGAGACAACCCGTGCCTGCTGTCAGGATGATCAGGAAGGCGGCAGGATAAAAAACCCCAACCCGGAAAAGGGCGTTAATAAAACTCATAGCCATTCAAACGCATATGTATGAACAAAAATATACTACTTTTGCCAAAAATATTCCAATGTCTGAAAGAAAAGTATCAAGGGGAAAAGACTGGCTTATCTTCCTGATTTCCACGGCGGTCATGTGCACTTTGCTGTGGGTGGCTCCGGCCTGGTTCTGGGTTCCATTGCCTTTTGTGCTGACCTACCTGACCAAGGCTTTTGATGCCCTGTAATTGATTTTTACCCGATGGTGATCGATGTTCTGACTCCTGCGCTGAATGAGGAGGGGTCGATCGCAAAAGTTATTGAGGACGTCCCCAGGGGGCTTATCAGACATTTCATTGTATGTGACAATGGCAGCACGGATGCCACTTCCAGGATTGCGTCATCAGCCGGCGCCAAAGTGGTATTTGAGCCCGAAAAAGGATACGGGGCGGCCTGTTTAAAAGGCTTGTCGCTGATCGAATCATGGCCGGAATCACAATGGCCCGACATCGTGGTCTTCATTGATTCGGATTACTCGGATTTTCCGCAGGAGATGCCCAGACTCATTGAGCCCATCACCAGGGGGGAGGCAGATCTCGTGATCGGCTCCCGCGTATTGGGTAATGCCGAAAAAGGTTCCCTCACTTCTGTTCAGAGATTTGGTAATTGGTTGTCCACCACCCTGATCCGTTGGATCTACGGTTACCGGTTTACGGACCTGGGGCCCTTCAGAGCCATCAGATACCAAACCCTGAGGCGGCTGGGAATGAAAGACAGGAATTTTGGCTGGACCGTGGAAATGCAGGTTCTGGCTGCCAAAATGAGGATACCCTCCACCGAAGTGCCCGTCTCCTACAGGCGCAGAATTGGCAAATCAAAAGTGAGCGGCACCATCAAGGGCAGTATTTTAGCTGGAATAAAGATCCTATACACCATTTTTCGTCTCCTATAACGATTGGTAAATCTTGTCAATGTTTTGCAAAACAACC
>CAYXKO010000401.1:0-2814 GCA_964465435.1 uncultured Saprospiraceae bacterium
CTCGGAGCTTGCATGCCTATCTTCACCAAGTTCATCAACGATGCCAAGGCATCCGAAAATGCGATTCTGAACCATTTCAGCAAAAAACTGGGTGGTGAGGACGTCGTTTTGGATAAGTTCACGGTAATCTCTTCCCCAAAGAAGTCTTACATTATTAAAGGCGAACCTTTTGAGACAGAGATCTCTCTTGCGGCTTCGACGTCCAAATCTTCTCAGACGAAGGTTTCCTTGTCTGTTAATGGAGCCAATCTGGCCGTTAACGAAGAAGGTGTAGCCGTTTGGAAAACCGTTGGATCTGACGTGGGCGTTAAGAAGTATTCAGCCGTCGCATCAGTGACCAACCCGGTTACCGGAAAGACCGATACCTATAAAAAGGAATTCGAGTTTGAAGTAGGTGAACGTTCGGCAAACGTTTCTGCCAAGAAGATGAACGTATTTTACATTGGTGTGGATAACCCCGTAGGTATTTCTGCAGCAGGTGTTGCTTCCGCTCAGTTGAAAGTGGATGCCAGCGGTGCCGGAATCAATATCACCAAATCCGGTGCTGGTGACTACAATGTGACCGTTGCTCAGCAGGGCGAAGCCACAATTACCCTGTCAGGTGGAGGTCTTACTCCCACCAGCTTTAAATTCAGGGCTAAGAGGATCCCTACACCGATTCCTCAGCTGTCCGGAAAGACCGGTGGATCCATTCCAAACGGTACCTTTAAGGCTCAGCAGGGTATCATACCTGTTCTTGAAGGTTTCGACTTTGATGCAAAATGCGCCATCGGCGGTTTCCGCCTGGTAAGGATCGCACCCAGACAAGACCCTGAATTTGCTGCCAACCAGGGTGGTAAGTTCAGCGGAGAGGTCGCTAAGCTGATCAATAAGGCCAAGCCCGGTGACCGTTACATTTTTGAAGAGATCAAGGCTCGCTGTCCGGGTGACCAGGCAGGTCGTGAGCTGAACGAAATGTCTTTTAAAATTCAATAATTCAATATTCTTCCCATGAAAGTTTTCAGGATTTCATTTTTAGCCCTGATCCTCGGTCTCAGCTATTCCGTTTCATTCGGACAAGTTGATGAGGAGGTAACGGAATCAAGCGAACTGGAAGATACGTCCGCTTACATGGATGATATCGTACCAAGACAAATGGTGCCCGAGCAAAGGGTTCTGGCTTATGAACCCATCAGGGAGGCAGACATTGTCTGGACCAAAAGAGTCTGGAGGGTGCTCGATACACGCGAGAAAATGAACATCGCGTTTATGGAACCCAACAGGTACTTTTTCCAGGTTTTGCTCGACCTGGCTCGCAATGGAGATGTCAAAATCTTTGCCAAGGATGATTTCAAGAGGGTCGTTCTCAATGACGAACTTGAGAAAATGCTTTACAAGATTGACACCCAGAGCGTATGGGATCCTGAGACCTACATTGAAGAGATCAAGGTTATCCGCAATGACATCAACCCTGAGGATATTCAGAAATACCGTATCAAGGAGATGTGGTATTTTGATAAGGAATCGGCCAGATTGCAGTGCAGGATCCTGGGCATAGCTCCCATCAAGGATGAAAGGGATCTCACCACAGGAGAGATTAAGTATTCAGGTCCTATGTTTTGGGTTTATTATCCTGAAGTTAGAAAATACCTGACCAAGGAAAGGGTTTTCAATGACAAAAACGATAGTTCCCCAATGACCTGGGCTGATATTTTTGATGGTAGGTTCTTTTCCTCTTACATCTTCAAGGAATCCAACGTTCTGGACTACAGGTTGGAGGATTTCTTTGCCGGTGAGGACGAAAATGCCGGAGTTAAGATGCTACTTGAATCTGAGAAGATCAAAAATGAATTGCTCAATTTTGAGCATGACCTTTGGGTTTATTGATTTTAGATATTCATTTTTAAAACATAATGAAGCCGGATCTTTTAGGTCCGGCTTTTTTTGTGTTCAGAACCAGGGTTTGGTGTGATTTGTCAGGATCGGTTGTGTTGTTTTTGGAGAAGAATAGGATATCTTTTGATTAACAGGGATTCTGATGAATGGGCAGACATGCCTGCGATGGTCAAGCGGACCTGACCATGGAGCTCCGGGAACCGGGAATGGATTTTGTAATTCTTCAAATTCGGAATAGCTTGGGGTTCTTGGGTCTGATTCGTGTTTTCGTATTAAATTTATACTTCCTATGGATGAATTGAAATTGTGTTTTTTAAAACGGATTGTTTTCTCATCCCTTTGCCTGCTGCTCGGGTTTAATTTTGTTTTTTCCCAGCAATCTTGTCTGAATCTGTTGCAAAAGGCTCCCTTGCCTCCTGAATCGGTTGGAAAGGCTTTTGTTTCTGTCAAGCTGGAAATTAAGCCTGAAATTCTCGATGACGGCACCGAATTTAAAAGGGTGGCCGCCTGGTCAATGACCTTTGACCAAAAGCAATACGAGGAGCAGTTGTCCAAATACGTGGAACGCTGGGATAAAAAGGCGGAAGAAAACAGCTTTGCGCTGAATTATATTCCTGACACCACCACCGAAACAGGAATGGCCATGGTAATGCTCCGGTCGATTGCCGATTCCGTTTTGGCCGTCTGGACTCCCGTTTCCAATGAGGCCCGGGGCCTGGATCCGGATTTTACAGTATTGAGCGAAATGGATTATGGGTGCGATGAAATAAAAGCCTCCGCTCAAAGACTTAACGCCGTAGCCAAACGTCAATATGAATTACTTTCATCTGCCAAGGCCAGGTTGTTGGGGCCATTTGACCGATTTCAGAGGCATTTCAATAAATTGTCGCAGATCAATGATCCGATCATGAACAACGAAGTGATCGGTCAGATGTCCAG
>CAYXKO010000402.1:0-2796 GCA_964465435.1 uncultured Saprospiraceae bacterium
TAGAGCACCTGACTACGGATCAGGAGGTTTCAGGTTTGAATCCTGACGGAGTCACAAAGAATTTAGAATTCTAAATTGAATATTATGTCTAAAGTATGCGATTTAACTGGTACGAGACCTTTGTTTGGAAATAAGGTTTCGCATTCCAACAGAAAGACCAAGAGGAGATTTAATCCAAACCTTCAGAAGAAGGCGTTTTATATACCCGAAACAAATGAGTGGGTCGAACTGAAAGTAACTGCAAAGGCGCTTCGTACGATTGACAAATATGGTCTTTACGAATATTTGAAAAAACTGGAGTCCAAGTAAATTATTAATGATTGAATCATGGCAAAGAAAAGCAAAGGAAACAGACAACAGATCATACTTGAGTGCACAGAGCACAAGGAATCCGGAATGCCAGGTACTTCTCGTTATATCTCTGAGAAAAACAAGAAAAACACCCCTGACCGCCTGGAGTTAAAGAAGTATAATCCCATTCTGAAAAAATATACTGTTCACAAAGAAATTAAATAATCATGGCAAAGGTATCCAAAAACGCTAGGGTTGCACAAAGGGCCGCCAATGTGGGTTCCGGTAGGGATTTTGTAAAAGTGATCAAATCCATTAAGGATCCGGTAACCGGAAAGTACACCTATAAAGAACTCATGGTACACAAGGACAAGGTGAAGGAGTTCTTTGAGCAATCCAAATAAGTACGAATTTCAAATTTTAAGATACAAAGATGAGAGGTCTGTCATACAGACGTCTCATTTTTTATTTTAGGCATAAACATATAAAATGGGCTTTTTTGACCGGTTTTTCAATAAGGATAAACAGGAGGACCTGAATAAGGGACTTGAGAAAACCCGCACAGGATTCTTTGAAAAGCTTACCAGGGCTGTTGCAGGCAAGTCTTCCGTTGATGAAGAGATCCTCGATGAACTGGAGCAAATTCTGATCAGTTCCGACATTGGTCTAGAGACTTCGGTCAAGATTATTGAACGGTTGGAAAATCGGGTTGCCAAGGACAAATACATCAGCACATCCGAACTCAATGCTCTGCTCAAGGATGAGATCAGCCAAATGCTCGAGGAGAATAACACCGAGGATCTGGAGGATTTCTATACCGGGATTACCAAACCCCATGTCATCCTGATTGTTGGCGTCAATGGAGTTGGCAAGACTACCTCCATCGGAAAACTGGCACATCAGTTTGCACTTAAGAACAAAAAAGTTTTAATAGCTGCCGGAGATACTTTCAGGGCAGCCGCGGAGGATCAACTCAAAATTTGGGCTGATCGCGTTGGATGCGGTTTTTTTACCAAGGGCATGGGAACCGATCCATCCGCTGTCGCATTTGAAGCAACTCGAAAAGCCGTGGATGAACAGTACGACATAGTCATCATCGATACGGCCGGACGATTGCACACCAAAATTCACCTCATGAATGAATTGGGTAAGATTCATCGATCCATTCAAAAAGCCTACCCAGGCGCTCCCCATGAAGTCTTGCTCGTGCTAGACTCAACCACCGGTCAAAATGCTATCGAGCAATGCAGACATTTTAGCTCTACTGCACAACTTAGCGGTTTGATATTGACTAAATTGGATGGCACTGCAAAAGGAGGTGTGGTTTTAGGCATATCAGACCAGTTTAAGATTCCCATTCGCTACATAGGCGTGGGCGAGAGTATTGACAAATTGCAGGTATTTAACAGGAAAGCTTTCATAGATCTTCTTTTCCAGAAATCAGGAAGTCTGGAATCCTGAGTGCTCAGGAAATACTCTGTTTATCCATCGGAACAGATATATTTGTAGGGAATATTGTTCCATTAAATTATTTGTTGGATGAATAAATTAGCCATTTTCTTTTTGGTATTGGCCCTTGCAGTCTTGTTCCTGGGGAGTTCCGGAAATCCTCCCAACGGTTATACCGGCGCTCCAGGAGAAAGCATGTGCAGCAATTGCCATACCCAGGGAGGCAGTGGCAATATTAACGGCAGCCTCGAAATATTGGGCTTGCCTACAAATATTGTTGCAGGACAGACCTATACCATCACTCTTAGGATCAATAACTCTTCAAGCCCATTAAATTTGGCTGTCCGGGGAGGATTTCAACTGGTTGCCCTGGATCAATCCAATACTAATATTGGCACTTTTTCCTCTCCCAGTACCAGTTCAACATTGACTAACTCCGGTGGAAAAGTATATTGGGAACACAATCCTTTCAAAAATTTTTCAGGTGGTAATAATGTAAGCTGGACTGTGAACTGGCAAGCCCCTGCAGTCGCCCAAGGCCAGGTAGTCACACTTTATTCCGCAGCGATTCTTGCCAATGGAAATGGCTCAAATTCCGGAGACCTGATGGTATCCACCCAGGCTACAGGCAGTCTGCCCGGCCCTCCACCGCTGACAGCCTCCATCAGCAACATTAAGAATGTAAGCTGCTTTGATGGCAATGATGGTTCAATTTCGGTTACTGCCTCAAACGGGATACCACCCTATTCCTATGACTGGTCGAATGGACAGTCCGGCCCGACTGCAAGCGGTTTGAATGCCGGCAGTTATTCGGTTACCGTCAGCGATCAATCGGGATCATCGGTCATATTAAATCGCGCGGTCACTCAGCCAGCCTTGATTCAGATCAACGGAAACGGCCGGTTTGCCCTGAATTGCAATGGTGACTCCAACGGATTCATCAATCTTACAGTCAGCGGCGGTGTGCCACCCTATAGCTACAGTTGGTCTGGCGGGCAAAGGACGCGTGACATAGCAAATCTTAAGACGGGAGAATACACGGTTACCGTAAAAGAT
>CAYXKO010000403.1:0-2788 GCA_964465435.1 uncultured Saprospiraceae bacterium
CCTGGATTGTCGTGATAGTCTTCAAACAGCCAGGCCCCGTAAGAGCCCAGTGCTCCATCCATATAAGCTTTCACCGAGGCAGCCCTGAACCTTTCAGGATCATGACTTTTAATGGGAAGTGAATCCAATTTGCCAAAGACCTTGTCAATATCCTCGTACAGCATGACATTCAATCGAATAGGGATCTTGCCCTGCTCGCTCATTTTGTGCAACCATCGGATTTGTTCGAGTGAACTTCCGGCGTCCTGCAAACTGGTGATGCCATAATCCAATGCTTTTTGGCAGGCCAATTCAAGTTTTTGGGCCTCCCGTTCTAATTTAGTGCTGTCGGGCATAGCGTCCAGAGCAGATTTGTACGCTTGCTGGATGATATCCATTGCGTTCTCTTCAAATATGCCCAGCAAATTTCCGGCAGCATCGCGCACAATTCGCCCACCTGCCGGGGACATGGACTCTCTGGTGATGCCTGCCAGGTCCATGGCTCTCTGGTTGGCGAGCAAGGCATGGCCGCTTGCGTGGGTCAGGATCACCGGATGGTCCGGGGTGACAGCTGACAGTTCATGGTGGTAGGGATATCCGTTAAAGGTGTTGAGCCGGTCGGATTTCCACTTATCCTGATGCCAGCCTCTGCCTTCGATCCAGCTTCCGGGAGGCAGTGAATCGGCTATGTTTTTGACCTGTCTGAGCAGGTCAGGCCAGGATGAGACATCGAGAAGGTCCAGTGTCATCAAGGTGTTGCCCAGACTCAGCAGATGAGCATGGCCCTCGTTCAATCCGGGCATGATGAATCTTTGCCTGGCATCCTTCAGTTCAGTTTGAGGCCCTTTATAGGCCAAAACCGCCGAGTCGGAGCCTACTGCCAGGAATTTTCCGTCCTTGATTGCAAATGCGGTAGCCTCATGTAGAGCCGAATCAGCGGTATAAAGAATACCGTTGTACACGATAAGATCCGCTTTTTCTTTTTCTTTGCAGCTGAAAAGGATAATGCCGGCAAAAATTAACCAAATAGCTCTTAGGATAATCATATGATGGATTCTGAAAATACAAAGATACGCTCACTTCAGGATCTGCTGTCTGAATACCGGAAATATGCCACCGAGGTCAGTTGGGACAGAAGCCCAAGGGGTTTGTATGTTCCGGCAGGTTACATGATGTCCATGCCCGGTAAGGCTTTGAGGCCGGTTTCCCTGCTGATGATGGTCGATTTTTTCCGGAGCGAACTCGGCCCGGCCCGGAAAGCGGCTTATGCAATTGAGTTGTTCCACAATTTTACGCTGGTTCACGATGACATCATGGACCAGTCTGAAATTCGCAGAGGACAGGAAACCGTATACAGGAAATTTGGGACCAACGGAGCTATATTGACCGGAGATGTGATGATGATCGAATCCCTCAGGATGCTTCACGAAGTGGCCCGGGATTCAGGTGATCTGCTGATCATGGATTCCTTTTATCAGACAGCCAAGGAAGTCTGCGAAGGACAGGATGAGGACATGGAATTTGAGGGGAGGTCTGATGTCTCCATGGAACAGTATCTTGAAATGATCCGGAAAAAGACTTCCGTATTACTGGGAGCCTGTTTATACATTGGTTCCAGGTTGGCCGGGATGCCGGAGTCGGATTGCGATAAAGCACGCGACCTGGGTGTAACACTGGGACTGGCGTTTCAGATCCACGACGACTGGCTTGATTTTTTTGGAGATTCCGGTTTGACCGGTAAGGTGAAGGGAGGAGATGTACTCAGGTGCAAAAAATCAGTTTTGATCTTAAAGGCCATTGAGCTGGCTCCTGAAAATCAACGACAGGAACTGATCAGCGAATACAACCGATCTTTTCCGGATAAGGTGGCTAAATTTGAAACGATCTTTGAAAACCTTAGGGTCAACGAAACCGTTTTAGAACTTTTCATGTCGTACAGAAACCATTGTGAAAGCATCATTTCCTCGTTCCATTCTCTTTCTGAACCACACAGGTCCAGACTTAGGGAGTTTATGGAGTTAGTGCTCAACAGGACCTACTAATGAACGATAAAACCCAAATTATGCTCAGGTTTATGATTTCCGCTGTGGTGTTCACAGCATTTGTTCTACTTCATCCCTCTTGCACATCCAAAAACCGGTATGAGGCCGAGGCGACTCAACCCCTGGCAGAACCGGACAATAAATTAAATATCCGAAAGGGTAATCTTACGGAAATTGAGAGCAATGCCATTCCATATTTGGATGGATTTGGAGCAAATAAGGATTGGAGTCTCAGGCTCTCTTTTATCCAAAATGAGATTTATGAGGCAAAACTGGAAAAGGATAAAAAAGTATACAGCGGACTGCTCAAGCATTTTCCCTCAGAAGACAAAAGGAACCATGGAGAATTTTACGTAGGGGAACTCCAGTATAACGATGAAAAGGTTCAGGTCCAGTTTTTTGTGCAGCCTTTTGACTGTACCGATCTGGACAACAAGCATCACAAGGCCAGAATCACCATGCTTTTTGCAGAAAAAGAGAATTACGGATGCGGAGACTTCTTGTTCTGAAGATATTTCCAATCTTAAGGTGAATGGCTTCCTGTTATTCAGAATAAAACTGCATTCACCGGTTTGCTTTTTCGATCCAATGGCTCAAGGGTATTTTTTTTACTCTTGGATTTTTTTTGAGGTAGTTCAGGATAATTCCGTTTGATTCAATATTTCCCCTGTAGGGTTCGAGCTGGGATTTTAGGGAATGAAAGTCCGTTACGGGTTTTTTGTCACTAACGTAAACATAATAAGTGTAAAAACCAATCTCTATTACGA
>CAYXKO010000404.1:0-2777 GCA_964465435.1 uncultured Saprospiraceae bacterium
CCACGCTGAAGGGCATGGGGAAGTTGCTGATGGTATTCTCCGCAAAACCGTCCAGGATCTTTTGCTGCTCTTCGTTGTCGTGCCAGTAGCTCATGAGCTCATGCATGACGTTTTCGGGATCCTTGAAGAAGTTCTCCACGATCCATTTGATCTTTCCCCGTTTGCTCAGTTTGGAAAAACCTGAAATTGACCTCTGTGGATCCATCCGGCTCATCGGTTTGTTTCTTTAATTGTGAGATAGGACCGTGCGATCATCAATCCCCGGATCTGATCTTCGAGAAATGACTGAAGGCTTTCGTAGCTGATCAGGGCGTGTTTCAAAAATGCGGAAGCCATCCCGGACACCGAGGGCAATTGCAACAGGGACATCAGATAATAGGCCTCCATAAAATCGCTGACTCCACCTGAAATGATAAATTTCCTGGTATGGACCTCCATTCCCGAGTCGCTGATCCGGTTTACGATGCGCACCATTTGCTCTGCGGTATGACCGATCCTGGCCAAGGGCATCATCCGTTCCCTTTTTTCGGGATCATCGCGGAGCAATTCCAGCAGGGAGAAGTTAGTCCCTCCAAAGGCTCCAAACTCGATCGCTTCCAGGGGCAGGGCCATCAGCGCGGACAGGGATGCAGGGCCCATGCCCTGACCCACCTCCTTGACGATGATGGGATGATCAAAGCCATCCAGCAGTCTGCGGATCGTATCCAGGGGCCTGGTGCTGACCCGGTCTCCCTCGGGCTGCATCAGCTCCTGCAAGGGATTGATGTGGACAATGAGTCCGTCTGCCGCGGTGATCTTCATGATCTCCCGGATTTTGGAGGATTGTCCTGATGAAAGCCATTCCTCGATCTGGGCAACGCCGAGGTTGGCAAACAGGGGTTGGTCGCCCATCCATTCGCGGACGGAAAAATCCGCCCGGTATGTGGCATCTTCCAGCAATTTCCGGCAGGAGCCCAGACCCATGCCGAGTTTGTATTCTCCGCAAAGTCTGGCCAGATAACGGTTGATCTGACCGGCACGGGCCGTGCCTCCGGTCATGCTCGATACCCAAAAGGGAAAATCCATCCGCCTGCCGGCAATTTCAAAAGGCCAGGTGCCATCGGGAGCAGGATGGGTGCCATGGACGGGGTCGTAATCAAAACGGTCGTCCAGCATTGCGGCGGCTGTGGCAGAGCGGAAGGCCAGGCTGATGTGGTCTTCCTTGCGGTCGGAGGCTTGGTTGGGATTGGATTCCATGCGATTGCAAACTACAACAAGCAATGGGCACAGTTGTTTCAAAGCTCCACGCCGGGGCAAGTTTTTAGGCCATTTTGCGTTGGATAAGCTGAATCTGCCATCACATTTGAAGCAATATCCGGTCATATTTGGATTCGTAAAGGGTACCCTCGCGGGATTGTCCTATTTTTGGGGCTCGAGCATGCTTTCAACCCGTTTCAGACTTTCTATTTTCCTGTTCGGCTTATTGGCCGTAAGTGCAGTTTCTGCCCAGCAGCAGGACAGCGGCAAAAGCAGCGTGCACGTGATCCACTCCGAGTTCATGCGATTTGAAAGAAAGGATGGCAAGGAGATCCAATACCTGAGCAAAGACATTGCGGTGCTGCACAAAAAGACCTACCTGTTTTGCGATTCGGCCGTGATCGACGGGCAGACCGTGCTGGCCATGGGGCACGTGCGCATTGTGGAGGGCGACAGCCTTCAGATTTTCGGCGATACCCTTTACTACGACGGCAGGCTGCTACAGTCCCGATTTATAAACAATGTGGTGCTGATCCACCGGGACAGGCAACTTTTTACCCAGGAACTTCAGTACGATCTGAAGAAGAGGATCGCCAGTTACCTGACCGGAGGACTGCTCAATTCCAATACCACGCGGCTTAAAAGTCAGAGGGGATATTACCACGCCAGGGAGGAGCGGGCTTATTTTAAAGACAGCGTCAATGTCTTGCTGGATCAGGGCATGAATCTGCAGGCGGATTCACTGGTCTTCGACGCCAGGGCCGACCAGGTTTTATTTACCGGCCCAACGCGGATCCTTCAGGAGGAAATGAACATGTACACGGAGGATGGCTATCACGATATCGGGGGCAACCGCTCTGTGTTCACAGGCAATCCCAGCTACAGAAAAAAAGACCAGCTCGCCAATGCCCGCAAGATCATTTCCCTCAACGAGGAGGACCAGGTCATCCTGACCGGGGATGCCTGGATCCGGGATAGCCTACAGGAAGCCCGGGGCGACAGCCTGGTCATCGACAACAAGAAGGACCTGGTTTATATTTTTGGCAATGGCTGGTACCGGGACCGGGAGCGCAGCCTCCGGGGAGAGAAGCTCCGGTACAACCGGAAGACGAAATCCCTGGAGGTGGAAGGCCGCACCGAGGTGAGCGAAGGCACCCAGCTGATCTCAGCAGACCGGATCGTGTATTCGGGCGACGAGGACCTGGGACGGGCCTACGGGCAGGTGGCGCTGAGAGATACGCAATCGGGACTGATGATCCGCTGTGACAGCTTTTTCTACAACAAAAAAACCAAGACACTCATACCGATCGGAAAGCACAAGTACATAGCCACACCGGTGGATCAGGACACCCTGTATCTGACCGCCGACAGTCTGATCTCCATGAGGATGCTGACCGAAACAGACAGTTTTACCGTGATGTCCGCCTTTTACCACGTGCGGATCTGGAGCCGCAGGTTTCAGGCCGTTTGTGACTCCCTTTATTTCGATGGACGGAATTCGGTGTTCAGACTACCTGTCGATCCGGCCATCTGGTCGGGTT
>CAYXKO010000405.1:0-2763 GCA_964465435.1 uncultured Saprospiraceae bacterium
TTGCACTGGACACGAAGCGGTTGAGCATCGCGCTGCTGCGTGCTGCACTGCTGGGAATGGTCTTTGTTTTCGTCTTTTTGATCTTTTCCATGCCTGAAGGATTTGAAATAACCCAGGCCATGCGATTGGCCGGTAGCGAGGGCAGGTTGAACGGGGTTGATTTTTCCCTGGATTTTAAAAGCAGATACAATGTCTGGGCAGGGATCGCAGGAGGTTTTTTTCTGTCTCTTGCCTATTTTGGTACGGATCAGTCGCAAGTGCAGCGATATCTGAGCGGCAAGAACAGGAAGGAGAGTCAAATGGGTTTGTTCTTCAACGGACTTGTGAAAATACCCATGCAGATCTTTATCCTTTTATGCGGGGTTTTGCTGTTTGTCTTTTTTCAGTTCCAAAGAACTCCGGTTTCCTATAATGGACAGCTTTCTGATCAAATCAGAACGGCAGACCCGGCATTTTATGAAGCTAAGTCTTTTCAGTTGGACAGTCTTCACGGGCTGAGAACAGCTGCACTGTCCTCTGCCAAGCCAGACTTTGACCGAATCAGGGACCTTAACTCACAGGAGGGCCTGATTCGCCAGGAGGTGAAGACATGGGTATTGGATAATAATGTAAGCAAGGAGGCCAATGACAGGGATTACATTTTCCTGTATTTCATTCTCAATTTTCTTCCCAAGGGAATGATTGGCCTGCTTCTGGCCGTTATTCTTTGTGCGGCCATGTCTTCGATCTCAGCCGAACTCAATGCCTTGGCGGCCACCACATCTGTAGATATCAAGAACAGGCTCCTGCCCGGTTGGGGCATGCAATGGAGTGATGTGCGGTGGTCGAGATTCTTTACCGCATTTTGGGGGATCGTCGCGATAGGATTTGCCTTCTACGGGAGCCTGTTTGAGAACCTGATCCAATTCATCAACATTATTGGTTCTTTATTTTATGGCAGTGTTTTGGGGATCTTTCTGGTGGCATTTTTTTTCAGGAAAACCGGTGGCAATGCGGTATTCATTTCCGCCTGTGTGGCTCAGGCCATCGTTCTTCTGATGTTTTGGACCTCCGATATTGGCTTTTTATGGTACAATGTGATCGCCGCCTTGGTGGTAATATCCCTCAGTAGCCTGATCCAGTTTGTAATGGACCACAAAACCATTTTCAAAAGTAGCTGAGTGAGGCTGCCTGGGTTCTTGAAGATCTGGTAAGAATTGATCCTTTAAACGGGTTTCCAGAGGGCAGTGATTTCGGCAGGATAATCCACTTCTTCAAGGGTAAGTCCATGGGCGGGCACACTCCATGATTTTTTTGGCTGACGGCCCGAAGCCAGTGCATCGCGTACCTCTTCTATTCCATGGATGCCCAAACCCAGGTTGAGAAAGCAACCGGTCATCAGTCTTACCATGCCCCGCACGAAGCGATTGGCTGCAATATGAAATTCCATCACACCCGCCTCAGGATCGATCTTCCACCTGCACTCCCGGATATGGCAGATGAAATGTTCCAGTCCGGAATGTGACTTTGAAAATGACTTAAAATCCGTTTGGGACAATATGTGACCGCATAATTCATCCCAGTAATCCATCTTAAGCTGGGTTGCGTGGTGAAACAAAAAGTGGTTCTGTCTGCGAAAGGGGGCCTTGTGTGTAGTGATCCTGTAGATGTACTTTCTGCGGCAACAATCAAACCGCGCATGAAATTCATCGCCGACGATCCAGCAGCCATCTACTGAAATATCTTCCGGCAGCAAACCATTTAGCTTTTGGGCACGGATACGGTCAAGATGCTCTTCGGAGGCATCCAGGTGCAATATGAAGTTTCTCGCATGAACCCCACTGTCCGTCCTTCCGCAACCGGTCACCTGGATGTGCCTTCCGCACAGCAGCGCCAGGACCTCTTCGATCTTATTTTGTACGGTGATCTGACCCGGTTGGACCTGCCATCCCTTGTACTCAGATCCATCAAATGTAATTCGCAGGGCAATTCTTACCACGGGTTCCTATTCTGTGGCAAATCTAAAATAAAAAAGGGGCCCATGAGGCCCCCGTGATAGGTAATGTAGATTTGAATTTAACCGATTATGGAATTGTCCTTGGCAGCAGAGTGTGCATACATCAGTGCGCCTCCTGCCAATCCAATGTCTTTTAAGAATGCAGAACTGGCAGCCTGATCCTGACTCATAAAGCCAGAGAACCAGAGCAGAAAGGCAAATAAAAACAACATCACGGCCAATAGAACCGCGGCAAGTTTGTCGTATTTACCCAGGAAAACGCTCACGCCAAAAAGGACCAGGCATATGCCGGTAAAATAAATCATGAAGATCCCTCCGAATGGAGCCATGGCTGCCATATCATTGGCGCCTAGAAAGTGAAATACCCCAAATATGACCATTGGGATCGCATAAAGATACTTTCCGAGTCCTGTAACTGAGTTCATAAAAATTGATTTTGTTTGTTTAAGAAAAAGATATCGGTTGCAATTTACAAAAATTAACAAATATGTTAAAAGCAATTTTTGATGAAATGCAATACAGAGATAGCCGAACTTATATATGATATAAATTCGTTATTTATAAAACATTGAAATTAACTCACGAAGCGGATCGAAGGCTCTGTTCTGATTTCAGAGCCTGGGCAACAAATTTTTTGTCTATGACCAGGCGGCTGGGTTTGTTGCCTCCCGGGAGGTCAAACATGCTTTCTTTCAGGATGGATTCGCAGATTGTCCTCAGTCCCCTGGCGCCCAGTTTGTGCTCAATGGCATAATCTGCCATGATTT
>CAYXKO010000406.1:0-2761 GCA_964465435.1 uncultured Saprospiraceae bacterium
CGTCATTTTTTTTAAAAAAAAGTGCCCCTAAGCATTTCTTTATCAATAAGATACAGGTATGCATCCCTTGCCGGTGGGCAATTTGCACCTTCCCGGGGCCTTCGGAGGGTCGCTTCTCCATTGTTTGAATCTTCTTACCTTCGCCCAAACGATCAGGCAAATGATATATTCTATGACCGGCTACGGTCAGGTGAAAGCCCAATACAAAGACAAAGAGATCAGCGTCGAACTCAGATGCCTGAATTCCAAAATGAACGACTTCCGGGTCAAGCTGCCCAACGCCTATAAACACAAGGAGCTCGAGGTGCGCAAGATACTCAATGAAAGTGTCGTCAGGGGTAAGCTCGACCTCAACGTCAGCGTGATCTCCTCCAAGGGAGACGAGGACTATTCGCTCAACAAGAACCTGTTTCGGTCCTTTTACAACCAGATCCACGAACTGGGGATCGACCTGAGCCGGACCGATATCCTCAACGCCATTCTTCAGTTTCCCAACGTGATCGAACCCAACGACAACGAACTGGACGATGAGGAATACGACTACACCCTGGGCGTTTTGAAGGAGGCGATCGAGAAACTCAACGACTTCCGGATCATAGAGGGGGCCATCATAGAAAATGAATTTTTGCTGCGCATCCGCATCATACTCGACCACATCGAGGAGATCGGCCAGTTTGAAAAGGAAAGGATACAACTGCTCAAGGACCGGATCCTCAAGTCCCTCAACGGGACCTTCTCCAATGAGAACATAGACAAGAACCGCTTCGAACAGGAACTTCTCTACTACCTGGAGCGCCTGGACATCACGGAGGAAAAGGTAAGGCTCAAGCAGCATTGCGACTATTTTCTGGAAGAGCTCAATGGCAATGCCCTGAGCAAATCCAAAAAGCTCAACTTCATCAGCCAGGAGATGGGCAGGGAAATCAACACCCTGGGCGCCAAGGCCCAGCACTCCGCCATCCAGCGCCTGGTCGTGGTGATGAAGGACGAACTGGAAAAGATCAAGGAACAACTGGCCAATATACTATGAGCCTGCAAGGAAAGATCATCATCCTCACGGCGCCCAGCGGCAGCGGAAAGACGACCCTGGCCAATCATCTGCTGCAGACCTTCGACCGGCTGAGTTTCTCCGTTTCCGCCACCACGCGCAAGCCCAGGCCCGGAGAGGTGCATGGACGGGAGTACTACTATGTCTCACAGGAAGAGTTCCGGAGGATGATCCGGGAGGACGAGCTGTTTGAATATCAGGAAGTGTACGAAAACCAGTATTATGGTACCCTGATGAGCGAGATCCAGCGGATCTGGAAGAATGGCAAGGTCGCCTTATTTGATATAGACGTCAAGGGAGCCCAGCTCGTGGAGCAGCGCGGATACAAGAATGTGTTGACCATTTATGTCAAGGCCTCCTCTCTGGAGGTTTTGCGCAAGCGTCTGCTTGGCAGGGGGACGGAGTCAGACGAGGCCATCCAAAAAAGACTCCACCGCGCCGCGGAGGAACTCGAATACGCCAAGTACTTTGATTACGTCATCACCAACGACAACCTGGCCCTGGCCAAAAAGCTGGTTGGTCTGATCGTGGAGGATTATATTTACGCGGATATTTTTTAACTGCGGAAAAACCCAATTGATCCATCAGAGGGTTTACCGACCCTGAATCCCCATTTATTTGAGATTCTTCAGGAAGACATCTTCAGTCAGATGTCGATTGTCCAAAATTCAGTAAATTGAAATCCGGATCCAGTAATGAGAATTCTTTTTGTCCCCAGGGCTTGATTTGAAGGAATCCGTTGGGGTGGATGCGCGTGTTATTTTGCAGGAGCGAGCGGTAGAGCTCATCGATGTTTTTGGTTCGGATGTACACCTGCCCATAGTTTTGATCGGGGTCCAGATTTTTGAATTCAAAAAAATGAATTTCGACCTGGTCTCTGGCGAGCATGAGGTATCCTTCAAAATCAACATTTCCCACTTCATGAAATCCTAACTTACGGAGGTAAAAATCGCGTGTCAGGTTTTTATCGCGCATGGGCAGTTTGGGGTGGATGGCATGAAGCATGGTATGGCAATGAAGGGACAAGATAAGGATCCATTTATTTTTTGATCCAACAGATGCATTGGCCCAGGCACAAGACCGAAATTTGAAGTAGAAATAGTTTAGGTGAATTATTCCGGCTATCAATGAGGTAAATCCACTTTCCGGAATTAATTCAGGCCTGCAAATAATAATCAATTTGAAAGTTCCATTCAGTGGGTCTCTTGAAATCAATTTTTGGGCAATTGCACCGGTGGGTCGGCAAAATATGCGATCTCTTTCTTCACTTATATTGCTGCATGATCTGATAAATATCGGGAAAGGTGTTCATTGCCTTTACGGATGCCAGGATCAGCATCAGGCTAATGGAAAAGGTGCCATAGGATTTTAAGAAGGGGAATATCATTGCACAATAAAGCAGCATAAACAGGCCTACGATACAACCGATCAGACCACCGCACTGTATTTTGTTTAGCATCATCAACCAGCAAACGAACACCACCATGCCGGATAGCATCAGGAAGTGCCCGTCCATCAGCAAGCGCAAAAGTTCCCGGTCGTAAGACCCCTTATGTTTCCATAAGACTGATATGCTGTGCAGCATTCCGTTTGCGAAATACCACACAGCAGCCAGGAGAGCCCAATGTAAGGAAAGGAGCCAGTTCATCAGGAGACGATCTTCATATTGAATGCGCCGTTGTTTGTGGCACCCCAGATGCGGAGCCACAGGGG
>CAYXKO010000407.1:0-2753 GCA_964465435.1 uncultured Saprospiraceae bacterium
CGACCTGGAAGATGCCAAGGATATATTTCAGGAAGTGGCCTTTGCCTTTTTTATTTAAAGTTCCAAACTGGATCCCTCGGCCATAGAAAATGAAAGAAACTACGTGATGGGGATTGCCAGAAACACCTGGCTGAAGAAGCTCAGGCAGACCAAAAATGTCCATTCGACCGGCACGGAGTTTCTGGAGAACGTGTCGGATATGCCTCCTGATGAAAGTGAGTTGAAAAAGGATGACCTGATCGACGTAGTGTTGAGAAAGTTGCAGGAGATGAATGAGGAATGCAGGAAAATTATTCATGCGGCCTTCTATCTGAAATTATCCACGGTTGAGATCGCCGTACATACGGGTTACAGTGAGAAATTTGTGAAGGTCAAGAAATTTCGTTGCCTTCAGGCCCTGAGAAAACTCGTGACCGGTTCAACCGATTTTCGTAACGTGCAAATGCAGTAATATGGAAGACCAATTGAACAACGAGGACCGGGTCATCATGTACCTTGAGGGAGATATGAACGATGATGAAAGGGCTGCATTTGAGCATTCATTGCAGACGGATCCTGAGCTTCAGCAGCTCGTCGAAGAATACAAGGTCATCCTCCGGGGACTGGACGAATGGGGTGACCAGAACCTGAAAAAATCGATCAGGGAGGTTCATTCCAGATTGGAGGATTCCAATTTTTTCAGCCGGGAAAATACCCAGGGCGCAAGACAATGGAGGTACAACAGCTGGATATACCTCGCTGCAGCTGCTGTAATGGTGGGCGCCATCCTGTTTGTCTATGTTTATACGTACAACAAAAAGAGCCAGGGAGAACCTTTGTTTGCCGAATATTACAAGCCGGATACGGTATGGATCAACTCTGTGGTAAGACTTTTTAAGGAGGATGGATTTGTGCCCGGCTCTCATGACTCTGATTCATTTGACCTTGCCATCCGTCAATATTCGGTATCTGAGTATTTTTTATCCGTCAGAACCTTGCAGGGCATCCCGTCCGGATCTGCCTCTGTGTCTAATCTGAAAAATTATCTGACCGCCTTGAATTACATCGGAATGGGCGAGTGGGAGGAGGCCGAAGTTCTGTTGGGATCGCTGTGTGAATCCAGGGACCCGCTGTTTTCCGGGGAATCCTGCTGGAACCTTGCCCTGGTAAAAATTAAATCGGACCCGAAAGATCCTGACTCCAGGGCCTTGTTGCAAAACATTATAAACTCTGATTCCAAATTTTCAAAGCAAGCTGAGGGCCTGTTAAACCGATTAAAATGAAGGCAAGGTGCTTCATGACGGGTTTTGCCTTGTTCTTTTTGGTTCCATTCGTTTTTAAGCAGGAGATCTGCGGCCAGAAGGCCCATTCCAAAAAAACAAGGCCGGAGCCGAAAGAAGTGTTGCTCAACCGCATTCTTGGCCGCTTGTACGAATCCTCAGGTTACAGGAATTTTTCCGTCCCCAAAGTGGTCCTGGTCCGGTCCGGTGAGATCGCTGCATCCTATAGTTATTCCGGCAATCTCATCAAATTTGAGGAAAAGCTGTATCAGATCTGTCGTTCCTTCGGCAGGGATTCCATGTCTGCCATGGCCTTCATCCTGTCTCACGAATTGTACCATGCCATTGAAAAGTCGGAGACGAATGAACAAGGTGAACTCAGCTTCCTGGAACACAGCATGACGGGATTCTCTCAGTCGCTGTCTGAGGAAAATGCGGACATATGGGGTAGCTTCCTCTGTTACCTCGCCGGATTCGACCCTTCCGGCATTTTTGAAAAACTCTTTGAGAAAATTTATGAGTCCTACAGGCTGGCAGAGATCACCGCCGCCCAGTATCCTTCCCTGGAGGAGAGAAAGAAGTGCATTAGGGTCATGTTGGACCGGGTCGACGAACTGATCCTGATTTTTGAGCTGGGTCTGGTCCTCAACATCGAGTCTGAATTTGAGCTGGCAGAGCATTGCTACAGGCACATTCTTCAATTTTACAAGGGCCCTGAGATTTATAACAACCTGGGCATTACCAAGGCCTACCAGGCAATGAGCACATACGGCATTTCCCTGGACCGGTATTATTACCCTTTTGAACTGGATCTCAACTCCAAACTATACAATATTGCAAAAAGCCGGGGCGAAAGGACCGCGGAAGACCTTTTTTTGCGGCATAAGATCCTGGAACAGGCGCTGGGTTATTTTCACAAGGCCCTCGAAATTAATCGGGATTATCTGCCCGGATACAGCAATGTCCTGAGTTGCCTCAACCTGATGGACAGGCCTCAGGAAGCCATTCGCTTTTTTGATTCCCTTCGCCTGCAGCGGCTTTGGAATCAGGGTTCCAGGCAGGAACTAGATAAATTGTCCCTGGCGATCGGGATCAGTTATGCCCTGACCGGCCGTGATGAATGCAAGGAGTACTTCAGGTCCTGTCTCAGGTCCGGAGACCTCAGGTCCAGGGTCTTTTCCCGGTCAAACCTGCAGGTTTATACCGATGCAAACAGGGTGGTGAATTCAGCGGATTGTCCCATCGAGGATGAGTCCCGGGATCGCAAGCCTGGACCGGACCTGGCAGGCCTCCGGGCCAGGGATATGGTTCTGGGCCAAAACGGCCGCATTCAGATACAATTCTATAAGGGCTTGGATTTCAAACATCTTAGGCTGGGTGGTGGCACATCCTCCGGATTGGCGGTCACCAGGGCCAAACCATCGCCCGGTGCAAAAAACAACCTTCGGCAACTGATGGATCATTTTGAGGATCATGCCGGTCTTAGCTTTATAC